>NZ_JAFAVV010000831.1 GCF_019242285.1 Bradyrhizobium sp. | reverse complement strand
CGGATTCGAGTCGCTCTGGGTGCCGGCATCCTTGCTGCAGGACTCGGAGCGCCGGCGCCTTGTCGACGCCTTGTTCGCGGCGAGCCGCCGCAAGAAAGTCGAGCTGCAGTTCAGCAAGGGATTGGCCGGCGCGCCTGACGAAGCGATCGCCGCCGCCAAGGACACGGCGACCAATCCTGCTGCGACCGAAGCCTTCGCCCTGGCCGTCATCGCCGGCGGCGAAGGCCCGCGCTATCCCGGACTCGCGCGGCCGCCGATCGACGTGGCTGCCGCCCGAAACAACGCGCGCGCGATCGATCTCGCCGCCGCGGAACTGCTTCGCGTAGCGCCGAACGCGGGCTCGTACATATCCGAAAGCAATTACTTCAATCCGCGGTGGCAGACCGCCTATTGGGGCGAGAACCATGCGCGGCTTCAAGCGGTCAAAGCGAAATACGATCCCGACGGGCTGTTCTTCGTGCACAATGGCGTCGGCAGCGAAGGATGGTCCGCCGACGGATTTACGCGGCTCTCGTGAATTTCGAGATCGATCCCGGCCAAGAAGTCTTTGCATAGCGAAACATGATCCTCGCTCCGACGTCGCGATGGCCGAATTTGACGTGGATAGGGGAAAAGGCGCCCGGGATAAGGCGCAAGGCCGGAGCCAATTCCCGGTGCTGTTCGGGCACTTGGGCGGGGGTCACGCGCTAATCGGAGGAGGAGGAAAGGCCGGCTCGTGTGAAGGGTTTCGGATGACGGCCCCATCTGGAACGATACCACGGGCGGGGCCGTCGTCAGAAAAGCTCTAGGGAAGGAACCCCTGGACGTTGAGGGAGAGCAGAGCCGCGCTATGAGGATTTGACTTGGACGTCGTGCGTAGGTCGGCGCCATCGAGACGAGAGAATCATGCGATCGTGGGCGGCGAGTTGGCAGATCAGCTTTGGACGAGCGATGCCGCGGTGTTCGAGCGACGGCGCCAAGCTCATCGGTGATGCCGGGCGGCTATCGGGCCATGCAACAGCGTTCATGACGGCGACGAGTTCGCCTTGCGGCATTCCAAATGCGTTCTCTTCTGTCGCCTCGCTGACGGCACCACGGATCGTGCGCTTACGGTCCTAAAGCGCACCACCCACATGTGGCCAGTTCGAGGGTGAACATCAATTTTTCCGCGCGACGGGGGACTTCCGACGCCCAGGCTCCAAACCGATCCACCACGTCGACAAATATCGGTGATCTCCAGGCGTTTGATTGCGCCAGCAGCTCGATCACGTCTTTCGGTCTATTGATCGTGAGGTTCGCGGCGGGCTGGCGCATTTCCCTGACGGGTAGATACCGGCGTTCCGCAAGAAACTGAGACAGACGTCGAATCTAGGGCGCTTCACTGCCGACGGGCCGGAGAACAGTGCTGGCACTACAGGGAATTGGCACGGAGAAGGCGAAATGAGATCGAATTTCCACTCGTTTCAGAACGCATTGGCAGCTGGTGCATCGCCTTATGCTGCTGCCATGCAGACCTTTACGGGCAAGATCGTGCTGAACGGCTTTAGAAAAGCAACCATCGTGACCAACACGTCTACACATGTCGTTGTGGAGTTCAGAAGGCCATGAAGGACGAAGTGGTCGCTGAATTGCGCGCGGGATGAAAGGATTCGTCGGCAAGTCAAATTGTGGCCAAGTATAGAGAATTGGAGAGCCAGGCATTGCAGTCTGGATCGAGGCAATTCACCTTCATAACGCATTTCAGCGCGGCGTTTTCCGGATATTCCACTGCGCTTTATCACGGACGCCAACACATCGCTGTTTGCCGGTGGATTGAGCGATGTGGAATTGGATGAACCACTCGCGCCGTGGTTAGGCCAGACGAAACATGACGGCTTAGTTTGACTCCACGATCTTCCCTCCCGGTCTCAGACAACCGAAGGGCACCCGCCGTTAGCGTGCCTCATCCACTAACGAATAGCTGGTGCTCCGTCCGCCGGCTGCATCCTTCTGCAGGATACCCCGGCTAATCAGGTTCTCGATGTCACGCGCAGCCGTGGCCTGTGAAACTTTGGCCAGCCTAGCCCACTTGGAGGAGGTCAGCTTCCCTTCAAATCCATCGAGCAGCCGGTTGATAACAACACGCTGCCGGTCATTGAGAGAACTGCCGGCATGCAGTTCCCAGAACCGCGCCTTGCGCAGCACGTTGGCCAGGATCGCCTCGGCGCCATCAAAGGCTCGGGCCAGGCACCCTAGAAACCATTCGAGCCAAGCGGTGATATCGAGGCCGCCCTTCTGCGTCGCTTCCAGGATGTCGTAGTAGGCATTGCGCTCGTTCCGTATCTGCGCAGACATGCTGTAAAATCGCTGCGCGCTGCCTTCTGACCGCGCCAACGCCAGGTCGGCAATCGCCCGCGCAATACGGCCATTGCCGTCCTCGAACGGATGGATGGTCACGAACCAGAGATGGGCGACCCCCGCCTTCGCCACCGGATCAATGCCGCTGTCATCATTAAACCACGCTAGGAAGCGCTGCATTTCGTTTTCGAGGCGATCGGCGGTCGGCGCTTCATAGTGAACACGCTCATGGCCAATCGGGCCGGATACGACCTGCATGGGACCGGACCGTTCCGTCCGCCATGCGCCGACGACGATTCTGGTCATGCCGCTGCGTCCCGTCGGGAAGAGCGCCGCATGCCAGCCGAAGAGCCGCTCCGATGTGAGAGCTTCCGCGTATTTTTCGGTGGCATCGAGGGTCATCTCCACAACACCTTCGATATGTCGGTCGGCTGGCGCCAGCGCGCCGATATCCATGCCCAGACGCCGCGCAAGCGAGGATCGGACCTGCTCCCTGTCGAGAACCTCTCCCTCGATCTCGCTGGATTTGACGACCTCTTCGGTGAGGGTTTGCAGAGAGGCTTCTGCCCGAAGCGTGAAGCCGAGACCCTCCATCCGGCCGATCAGCCGGCCCTGCTTATGACGTACCGCCGCCAGCCTCTCCGCCAGCTGCTCCGCATTCCAGTGTAGTTTCGGCCAGTTTCGAAGTTGGTGTACGTAGGTAACCATTCTCTGCATCCTTTGCAGAGAATATGGGACTTATTCTCGTCACACGCAATAATATTCCAATCATTTAGAATAAGCCCCGCCGATTTCGTCACGTTAAGCAAGCCATTGAAATAAAACATATTTCTGAAAAACCTCGATCCGAAAGCCCCGACCTCCAAGGCACTAGAGACGGATGGAGCGAACCTCCGTCCCGGCCCTGACGCAATACGATGAGGTCCTGTTCGCTCCGCAGATGTTCGACAAACCGAAACCGGTACGTGGCGCAATGTCGATTAGCCCGCCCGAGGACGGCTGACGCACAACGCTGTGCGGCATGAGCCA
>NZ_JAFAVV010000791.1 GCF_019242285.1 Bradyrhizobium sp. | reverse complement strand
CGCCTTAGCCTGCCGAGCCTAGGGGCAGATATGGCTCTGCCCACCTACGGATTCTGAACCTGGCGCGCCATCACCTTGCGCAACTGCATCTCGTGATCGATCGCGGACCGGACCGGCGAACGCTCTTGCATGCGTTGCAGATAGTCGGCCAGCGGCGGCCATTGCGCGACATCGACGCCGCCGCGGCCGAGCAGCAGCAGCGACCAGGCGAGGTAGGCGTCGGCGACGGTGAAGCCTTTGCCGACGAGATGATCCCGGTGCGCGAGGTGATCGGCCGCAACCGACAGGCTCTTGCCGATCCGCTCGCGCGCGGCGGCCTTCGCGGCGTCGTCCTTGTACCAGAAGGTCGGAAACAGGAACGCCTTGTGGATTTCGCAGCCGACGAAGCTCAGCCATTCCTGCAGGCGATAGCGGTCGGGATCGCCGGGGCGGGGCGCCAGGGCGGACTCCGGCCTCAGATCGGCGATGTATTGCAGCACGGCGGCGTTCTCGGTCAGTTTCTCGCCGTTCTCGAGCACCAGGACCGGCACGGCGCCCTTGGGCGAGATGCTCAGGAAATCGCTGCCATCCTCGACCACCTTCTTGGTCCAGAGATCGGCGCGGTGATAACGCGCCTCGATGCCGGCTTCCATCAATGCGATGCGGGAAGCAAGCGAGCAGGCCATGGGCGAGAAATAGAGCTGCAACATGAACGCCTCCGGATTCCAAATCGTGGCCGGAGCATAGCGCAGGGGATGGCTGCCGTTATGCAGGGATCGTGCAGCCATCGGCTGCAGGATTGCAGGTCCGTCGTGGCCCGTGATACGACGGGTCATGAACTGGGACGACCTGCGCATCGTCGCCGCGGTCAGGGAGGCGGGCACCTATGCCGCCGCCGGCACGCGGCTGCGGCTCGACGAGACGACGGTCGGCCGGCGCCTCGCCCGGATCGAACGCGCGCTCGGCGTCCGCCTGTTCGAGGCGGTCGACGGAGGACGCAGGCCCACCGCGTCATGCGAGCGGGTGCTGGCGCACGTCCAGGCGATGATGGCGCATGCCGCCGAGATTTCCCGGATCGGCGACAGCCTGCCCGGGCTCGTCGGCCGTTTCCGGATCGCGTCCACCAACGCCGTGGCCGAGGAGATCCTGGCGCCGCGCGCGGCCCGGCTGCTCGCCGCCCATCCGGGCATTGCGCTGCGGCTCCTCACGTCCAGCGAGAATGTGAGGTTCTCGCGCTGGCAGGCCGATGTCGCGATCCGCCTGCGCAAGCCCGACAAGGGGGATTTCACCATCTCCAGGCTCGGCGAGCTCAAGCTGTATCTGATCGAACCCGCGGCGAAGGGCGAGGCCGAGCCCGTGGTCTGCGCCTATCCCGACGAGCTCGGCCAGATTCCGGAGACCGAGCTTCTGAAAGAAGCGGGGTTGCAGGGGCGCACCCGCATCGTCAGCGACAACGTCCGCGTGATCCGGACGCTGATCGAAAGCCGTCAGGCCATCGGCATTCTCCCGGATCTTCTCTGCACAGCCCTGCTGTCCGACCGCCGCCTGCGGGCGACGCTGCTGCCGCGCCGCCGCGACGTCTGGCTCTTGGTGCAGAACCATCTGAAGCGCGACGGGGCCGCGCGCGTGGTGATCGACTGGATCCGCGACGCGTTCGCGGAGTTCGCGCGGGGGTAGGCCTTGAGCTTGCCTTGCGTAGCGGTACCAAAGGCCGAGCGGCAGAGGCATCTCTGAAAAACATAGGGAGGTATTAGGGTAATGAAATGGCTTTTAGTTGATTCCATGAATTTAATGATTTCATGTAAACTCGGATACCGGAGGAAAATATGGCAAAGGCCAGGTCACGCTCGACGTCACTGCCGGAGGACCTTGATCTCCGGGTGCGCACCATTGCACTGAGGGAAAACCGCACGCCCGCCAACGTGCTCGAAAACGCAGTCAGGGTGTTCACGTTGATGCCCCAGGAGCTTCGGAACCTGCTGATCGAAGCCTCGGCTGACCAGGCGAAAGGCGTTCGGAAGCTCGAGGAGCTGAGCCGCCGCATCATGTTCGCGCTGGCGCGGGAGCGGTTCGAAAGCGCAGCTGCCAGGCTCGCGCAGTCGGACGGAACGATCGATCCCGAAATGCTTGACGCCGACGAGATGGTCCTGGAGTCGGACGGTTCGGCCTCGCGCTGATCGACCAATGCCCATCGTCGTTCCGGACGTGAACGTCCTGGTCTCGAAATTGAACGCCGATCGGGCGGGCCGATCGTCGACGACAAGTCAAAAGGTCGTTCGATTTCTCGTTTCCGGCTCGATCGTCGGCGAACCCGTTCAGATCGCAATGTCCTTCAAGATGCTCGACACCTACCGGGACGTCCTGCTTCGGAACGGTTACCCGGAGGAGCTGGTGGAGGAACAGATTTCCGGCCTCACCGGGATGATGAAATTCGGTCCGCTCGGCTTTGATCCGTACATGGTGCTCGGCGGTTCGCCGGACCCTGCATTGAAGGATAGCGAAGACGGTGGGGTCCTGGCCACCGCCCATGCTGCCAGGGCCTCCCTGGTGATCACCGACAATCTGAAGGATTTTGCCGGGCAGGACGCGGAAACGTTCCAGACGTCACACGGCAAAACTCCCAAAGGCATGACGCGCGAGCTCTATTGCATCATCCGCTCGCGCCCGGATGGGAAAGAGCTCGCGATCGTTCATCCGGCGGACTTCGTGTCGTGGACCGAGCGGGACTTCCGTATCTCACCTCAGTCGATCAGGCGGGCATTGACGAAGATGCCCAAGCCTCGAGGGAGCGTAGCCCGCATGAGCGCAGCGATATGCGGGGCCCGGTGTCCCGGATGTGGCTTCCGCCTACGCTCGGCGAGCTTCGGCGGACAAGCCGCTCATCCGGGCTACTCGCGTGAAACGGATGGGCACGCTTCGCTTTGCCCACTCTACAGACCACACGACTTGCACTGCTTCACGCCGCGCTGCGCGGGACGATCTTCCTGTAGCTGTGGGTCTTCTCGGCCTTCGAGAGATCGTAGGCCGCCTGCAGGTTCAGCCAGAAGCGTGGATCGGTGCCGAAATAGCGGCCGAGTCGGATCGCGGTGTCTGCGGTGACGTCGCGCGTACCGCGCATGATCTCGGTCAGGCGGTTCGCAGGAACGTCCAGATGCTTGGCCAGCGCACGCGCCGACAGGCCGAGCGGAACGAGATATTCCTCGCGCAGGATTTCGCCGGGGTGGGTGCGCAGACGCGGCATGGATGCCTCCTAGTGATAGTCGACGATCTCGACCGCTTCCGGTCCATCCGGCGTCCAGCGGAAGCAGACTCTCCATTGCTGGTTTATTCTGATGGAATGTTGCCCGCGTCGATCGCCTTTCATTGCCTCGAGCCGATTGCCTGGAGGTGACCGAAGGTCGTCCAGCCGTGTCGCCGCGTCCACCATATCGAGCTTGCGCAGGGCCGCGGACTCAATGTTCCGCCACTGCACCGGGCAAAGGCCGTCGCGAAACAGCCGCTCGGTAGCCTTGTCGGCAAAGCTGCGGATCATTTCAGATAGTATGCGATACGTACCGCATAACAGTCAAGTAAAACTGGCAGAGGAGAATAGCAGAGGCGCGAAGGGACCGTGCCATCAT
>NZ_JAFAVV010000679.1 GCF_019242285.1 Bradyrhizobium sp. | reverse complement strand
CGAATGGCTGATCGGCGAAGGCCGCGCGCTCGACCCGTCGAAATATTTCATCATCATCCCGAACATGCTGGGCAACGGGTTGTCATCGTCGCCGAGCAACACGCCGGAGCCCTATAACGGTCCGCGCTTCCCGCAGGTGACGGCCTGCGACAATGTCCGCGTCCAGCATCGTCTCGTCACCGAGAAGTTCGGCATCAGTCACATCCGGCTCGTGACCGGCTGGTCGATGGGCGCGCTGCAGACCTTCCACTGGGGCGCGCTCTATCCTGACATGATGGACCTGATCGCGCCGTTCTGCGGCTCGGCGAAATGCTCGCGCCACAACTTCGTCTTCCTGGAAGGCGTCAAAGCCGCGCTGACCTGTGACGCCGCCTGGAAGGAGGGCTGGTACACCGAGAAACCCGCGCGTGGCCTCAGGGCGATGGCCCGCGTCTATGCCGGCTGGGGATTCTCGCAGGCGTTCTATCGCGAGAAACTCGATCTCGAGGTGATGGGCTATTCCTCGCTCGAGGATTTCCTGGTCGCGTTCTGGGAGGGGATCTTTCTGCCGCGGGATCCCAACAACCTCCTGACCATGTTGTGGACCTGGCAGAACGGCGACATCAGCGACAACGAGCTCTACAAAGGCGACTTCAAGGCGGCGCTCGGTGCGATCAAGGCCAAGGCGTTCGTCATGCCCGGCCAGACCGACCTCTATTTTCCGCCGGAGGACAGCCAGTTCGAGGTGGATCACATGCCGAACGCGGAATTCGTCCCGGTGCCCTCGATCTGGGGCCATTTCGCGGGCGGTCCCGGCACCAACCCGAAGGACGTCGATTTCATCGACGCCAAGCTGAGAGAGCTGCTCGCCAAATGAACTCGTTCCGCCGGAGCGGCCCATGGTCGTCGCGGCTGTTTGCGTGAAATGAGGGACCGGTCGCAATGTTGCGTATCGACCATGTACTGGGCAGCCGTCTCGATGCGATGCTCGCCGAAAAGCTGCACCGGCTGGAGCATCGCGGCGCGGTCGACATCGTCAACGTACCGGTTGCCGATCTGGCGCGGCGGCGGCTCCTGATCACGACCCGCGCGGGCGAGGAGCTTGCGATTGCGCTGCCGCGGCATGAGAAGCTGTTCGACGGCGCGGTGCTGCTCATCGACGACGACAGGGCCATCGTGGTGCGGGCGGCGACCGAGCGCTGGCTGCGCCTCGAGCCGCGCTCGATCAGCGACGCCATCGAGCTCGGCTATCACGTCGGCAATCTGCATTGGCGGGTGCGCTTCGTCGGCGAGGTCTTGCTGGTCGCGCTGGAAGGTCGCCCCGAGGATTACACCGCCCGGCTGGAGAAGCTGATTTCCTCGCGGCGCGTCGGGATCACCGTGACCGAGGAGGAGGCGCAGGACACGTCCGAGAGTGAAGAGCTGACCCGGCATCACGACCACCACGGCGCCGCGCACGCCCATGATCACGGACACAGCCATTGAACATGCTGGCCACCCTGCGCGCGATCTGGCAGGCGGACGGGGCATTCCCGAGCGGTTCGATCGCGTTCTCCTACGGCATCGAGGGGGCTTTGGCCTTGCAGCCGGACCTCGGTAGCGAGGCCTTC
The DNA here is from genome assembly GCF_019242285.1 of Bradyrhizobium sp. Taxonomy (GTDB): domain Bacteria; phylum Pseudomonadota; class Alphaproteobacteria; order Rhizobiales; family Xanthobacteraceae; genus Bradyrhizobium. Next base: position 1,655 of record NZ_JAFAVV010000679.1, on the reverse strand, counting down.
GCAGCGCTGGTGCAGACCATCCTGCGGCAGCGCTGGGCGAGCTACGATCGCATCGCATTGTTGCGCGCGTTCCGCGCTCGTGACGATCTGGACGCGATTGCGGCGATCGATCGCGAGGTGGAGGCGTCGACCCTGGTCGAAACGCTCCGCACCGGCTCGCGGCGCCATGGCGCGTCCTTTCTCGCCTCGCATGCGCGACTGGGCGACCCGCGGGCAGGCCGCTTGCGCGAGGCCGTGCGGTCCGGTCGCTGCCTCGGCCATATCGCGGTCATGCAGGGCGCGGTCTGGTCGGCGACCTTGCCCGACGCGAGTCTTGCGCAATTGACGTCGGGATATGCGGTGGCATCAAGCATGATCACCGCCGCGGTCCGGCTCGGCGCAATCGGCGCGCTGCCGGGGCAGGCGCTGCTTCGGGACTGCCTGCCGCTGATCGCGGAACTTGCCGCGGACGAGACGAGCGAGCTGACAGAGCTTTCGAGCTTCCTGCCATTCCTCGAGATTGCGTCGGCCCGCCACGCCCGGTCCGAGGTGCGGCTGTTCGCCAATTGAAGGTGATTCGAGATGCTGCTGACTCCCACGGAATTGGAACGGTTGACGATCTTCAACGCGGCGGAGCTGTCGCGTCGGCGCCGGGCGAGGGGGCTGAAGCTCAACTATCCGGAAGCAGTCGCCATCATAACCGATGAAATCCTCGAAGGCGCTCGCGATGGGCGCTCAGTCGCCGACCTGATCGGATTCGGTTCGACGATTCTGACCACCGAGGACGTGCTGCCCGGCATTGCCGCGATGATGCCGATCATCCAGATCGAATGCGCCTTCCCCGACGGCACCAAGCTCGTCACCGTGCATGAGCCGATTCGCGCCGCGCCGGGAAGCGTTGCCGACACCGAGCATCCCGGGCAGATCGCGGCTGCCGATGGTCGGCTCGAGCTCAACGCCGGCCGTCGCCGCGCCATGCTGACGGCCGTCAATACCGGCGACCGTCCGATTCAGATCGGGTCGCACTTCCATTTCTTTGAGGTCAACAAGGCGCTGGAATTCGATCGTGCCGCGGCCTTCAACATGCGGCTCGATATTCCCGCGGGCACGGCGGTGCGGTTCGAGCCGGGTGCTTCAAAGGAAATATCACTGGTCGAGTTCGGCGGCCGTGGCGAACTGACGGGGCTGAACAACCTGACCAACGGTGCGGGCAACGATCCGCAAACACGCGACGCCGCATTGGCGCGCGCCAGGGCGCGCGGATTCCGCGGCGCCTGATTTCGAGGAGATACAGATTTGGCCGTCATCGACCGTCGGGATTATGCAGCGCTCTACGGACCGACCACTGGCGATGCGGTCCGCCTCGGCGACACGTCGCTGGTCGCAGTGGTCGAGAAGGATCATGCCGTCTATGGCGACGAGTGCCTGCATGGCGGCGGCAAGACGCTGCGCGACGGCATCGGCATGGCCGGCATCACCAGCCGCGAGGGCGCGCTGGATTTCCTGCTCTGCAACGTAGTGGTGATCGATCCCGTGCTCGGCATCGTCAAGGGCGATCTCGGCATCCGGGGTGGCCGCATCGTCGGCTTCGGTAAGGCGGGCAATCCCGCCATCATGGATGGCGTCGATCCGCGCCTGATCGTCTCCACCGGCACCACGGTGCGCGATTGCGAGGG
>NZ_JAFAVV010000878.1 GCF_019242285.1 Bradyrhizobium sp. | reverse complement strand
CGCGCTCGAACTTCTTGATCACCGCGTCCTTCAGCTCGGCAAGACCGTCGACGGCAGTGTACTTGGTCTTGCCGGCCTCGATCGCCTTGATCGCCGCGAGCTTGACGTTGGCCGGGGTGTCGAAATCGGGCTCGCCCGCGCCGAGCCCGATGACATTGCGGCCGGCCGCTTTCAGCGCCCGCGCCTTGTCCGTGACCGCAATCGTCGCGGACGGCTTCACACGGTCGAGCGCAGCAGACAGGAACGGCATTGTCGAACTCCTTGCAGGCGTCGTGAGCGCGGAAGTTCACGACTCTGATTGGCGGGAATGGCCAACCAATAGAACGGGGGCCCCGGCATCGCAAGAAGCTTCGACAAAGACGTGAAGACTTTAGGAAACGTTAAAGGCGACGCGCTAGGATCGGCGCAACTTTCGGTAATTTCCGCGGCCAAATGACTCATATATGGCAAGTCTGGCAAGGCGTGCGATCCGGCGCGTGGCTGACGGCCGCGCGGGCCAAGAGCTACAGCCTGATCCTGCTCGTCCTCTGCACCATAGCCTACGCCGGCTGGATCGCCTTGTCCGACGGACTGATCGACCGCAACGGCAAGCCGATCGGTACCGACTTCTCCAATGTCTACGCCGCCGGGCAACTGGCCTGGCAGGGACGGGCCGCCGACGCCTATGATCCGATCTTGCAGCACGACGCGGAAAAGGCCGCTTTCAACGGCCGCGAAGTACCCTTCTTCGGCTGGCACTATCCACCGTTCTTCCTCGGCATCGCCTTCATCGTCGCCGCGTTGCCCTACGCTTTGGGCCTCGCGCTTTGGCTGCTCGCGAGCCTTGCAGCCTATCTTGCGGTGATCCGCGCGATCTTGCCGCGCCCCGAAACGCTGCTGGTCGCCGCCGCCTTTCCTGCCGTGTTCATCAATATCGGCCATGGCCAGAACGGATTCCTGACGGCAGCCTTGCTCGGCGGCGCGCTGCATTGGCTCGACCGCAGGCCGTGGCTCGCCGGCGTTCTGATCGGGCTGTCGGCCTACAAGCCGCAATTCGGCGTGATGATTCCGATCGCGCTCGTCGCCGGCGGACGCTGGAACACCATCACGGCAGCAGCGCTGACGGTTGCAGGTCTGGCTGCGATCAGTCTGGTTATGCTTGGCACCGGCGTGTGGCAGGCCTTCGTCGATTCGACACATTTCACCCAGACGATCGTGCTCGAGCAGGGCGGCACGGGCTGGGAGAAGATCCAGTCGGCATTTTCCGCCGCACGCAACTGGGGCGCCGACGTCGCGACCGCCTATGCGATCCAGCTTGCGCTCGCCATCGCGCTCGCAGTGACGCTGGCTTGGCTGTGGCACAGCGATGTCGCGTTCGAGCTGAAAGCAGCCGCGCTTGCCGCCGCGAGCCTGCTCGCGACGCCCTATGTGCTCGACTACGACCTCGTCGTGCTCGCGATCGCCATCGCCTTTCTCGCACGCCGCGCTTTCGCTTGCGGCCTCGAGGATTATGGGATCAGCTTGCTTGCCGTGGCATGGCTCATGCCACTGGTCACCCGCTCGATCGCCGGCATCAGCGGGATTCCGCTGGGACTGATCGTGCTTCTCATGCTCTACGGTTTCATTCTGAAGTTCGCATTGCGCGAGCGCGAAAATACTTCGCTCCCTCGCGCAGGCGTCGCGCAAGCGTGATCGCGATTATTCCCATGATGAAAGAATCTTCCGCGGTTGCACTGCGGTAGAGGTTTTCCATTTTTTCAGAATGTAAAGACTTGCAGCGCCTGCGCACAAGCATCATTGTTTAGCCGCCTTGGGGGATGACAAGCCTCGCGCGCGTTCCTAACGGTCGAACACCGGAAAATGTACAAACTCTATTCGATGCAGCGTTCCGGCAACAGCTACAAGGTCCGCCTTGCGCTGTCGCTTCTGAACATGCCCTACCACGCGATCGAGATCGACATTCTCCGCGGCGAGAGCCGCACGCCGGAGTTCCTGGCGAAGAATCCGAGCGGACAGGTGCCGCTGCTCGAGGTCGCCGAGGGACGCTATCTCGCCGAGTCCAACGCGATCCTCTGGTTCGTCGCCAACGGGACGGCGTTGTCGCCGGAGTCGCACATCGAGCGCGCCGAGGCGCTGCAATGGATGTTCTTCGAGCAGCATGCGCTGGAGCCGAATATCGGCGCCGCCTATTTCTGGGTCGCGCTGGTCAAGGGCGGCCGCGACCTGCAGACGCATGCGCTGGAGGACTGGATGGAGCGCGGCTATGCGGCGTTGCAGGTGATGGAAAATCACCTCAAGGGCCACGACTATTTCGCCGCCAGCCGGCTCACCCTCGCCGACATCGCACTCTACGGCTACACCCACGTCGCCAATCATTGCGACTACGATCTGTCGACCTTCCCCGCGATCCGCACCTGGCTCAGGCGAGTCGAGCAGGCGCCGGGATTCGTGTCGATGGATTGGCGGCCGGCCGAGGTCGACGACGGCGCCAGCATCGCCGCCAGCGTCTGAAGCGCCGCAGTGCCGCCCAAACCGTTAACGGCGACGGCCCGATTGTTAACCTTTGCGGCGCCTGAACCGGTCCACGCGTCCTGAAGTCGCCGCATTGTCGCCCGGTGGCCGAGCAAAATCTGACGTCGCGGGTGATTCGCCCGTGCGTCTACGCACATGGGAATACGGCCAATGAAACGGTCGCCCGGCGCGATCGGCTTTAACGGCCGAGGTGCGCCTTCTGCCTCCCCTCACCTGATCCGGGCCGTCGCCGCGTCGCTGGCGCTCAGCGCATTCCTGACCGTCGCGATCACGCTGCTCGCGATCAAGGTCAGCATCGCGATGCCGCTTCCGGCCTGAGGGCAGGACGTGGCAGACGTGATCGGCGGCTCGCGCCTTCCTCGGGCGAGGCCGTCTTCAGACATTGATCGATTGGCGATCTCTTCGTAACGAGAACCGGCGCGCAACTCTCGTGGGACGACGAAAATGCCGAACGACATCTCCATCCGTTCCGTGACCCCGAATGATTTCGAGCAATGGCTCCCGCTGTGGGATGGCTACAACGCCTTCTATGGCCGCTCCGGTCCCACCGCGCTCGCACGCCAGGTGACCGAGCGCACCTGGGCACGCTTCTTCGACGTCTACGAGCCGGTGCAGGGCCTCGTCGCGGAGAGCGAGGGCCATCTGCTCGGACTCACGCACTACCTCTATCACCGCTC
>NZ_JAFAVV010000360.1 GCF_019242285.1 Bradyrhizobium sp. | reverse complement strand
TTGTCACACAGCGCGGCAAACACGAAGCGGCCGGTGTATGTGCCGCTGAGTGCCGGGTCGAGCGCATCGGGATCGTCCTGAATGCCGACCCGCAGTGTTGCGGCAGCGGCCGCGACCGAGCCCGATGCGATCATCAGAATCGCCGCCAACGCCGTGCCCATCCGCTTCATACGGAATTCCTTTCGTCCCGAGGCTTTTTCCGAGCTTTGCTGTTGAACGATGAGACAAGCACGCCTGATTCAATTTGTAAATGTATCGAACAAATCATCTTGAAGTCCGTAATTATGTTACAAGAGGATACCTTGCGGACGCGATTACGTCTCCGCGATTCACCTCTTGACGGCTGGCGGAACGTTGATTAGTTCGGTATATTGACTAATCGGATCAAGGTCCATGCAAGACGCCCCTTCATCGCCCGTTGCGCGACAACAGTCCGTGCGCCTCGTGGTCGAGCGCCTGTTGCGAGACCGATCGGTCTCCCGCGCCGAAATCGCCCGGAGCACGGGCCTGTCCAAACAGACTATCTCGGAAGTCATGCGCGACCTCGAACGCGACGGCTGGGTGCGCGAGGACGGACAAATCCAGGGCAGCGTGGGCAGAAGTGCCGTGACCTATGCGTTGCGGCCGGACGCCGCCTTCGTGCTGGGCATCGACCTTGGCGGCACGAAACTGCATGTCGCGCTTGCCGACTTGCAGGGTGAGATCGTCGCCGAGAGCATCGAACCGACATCCTGCGGCGGCGGCAGCGCCGTGGTCGCCCAGATCGGGCGCATGCAGGATGCTCTGCTCCAGCATGCATCGGTACCGCCGCAGCGTTTGCGCGGCAGCGTGATGGGAAGTCCGGGCATGGTCGATCCGGCCTCGGGCAGCATCGTCATCGCGCCCAATATTCCCGGACTGGACAGCCTGGACGTGCGGGCTGCATTGCGCGAGCGACTCGGCATCGACGTCGCCATCGAGAATGACGTCAATCTTGCCGCGGTCGGGGAGCACTGGCGCGGCAACAGCCGCAAGGCCCGCAGCTTCGCCTTCATCGCCGTCGGCACCGGTATCGGCATGGGCATCTTTTCGGACGGCTATCTCGTGCGCGGCGCGCGTGGGGCGGCCGGCGAGATCGCCTACCTGCCGCTTGGGGGCGATCCCTATGATGCGCGCGGCCTTCGGTTCGGTACCCTGGAGACCGCCATTGGCAGCGCCGGCATCGTCGAACGCTATCTCGGACTTGGCGGCGCTCCGGGCGGCACGGTGCGCGATGTCTTCGACCGGCTCGAAACCGAGCCGGCGGCGCGGATCACGATCGACGAGGTCAGCCGGATCCTCACGACCGCGATCCTGGCCGTGCACAGCATCCTCGATTCGGAGATGATCATCATGGGTGGCAGCATCGGCGCGCGGCCCGAGTTGAAGCTCCGGATCGATGAACATCTGGGGCGCTGCATGCGCGAGCCGGTTCGTATCGAGCTCAGCGCGCTCGGAAATCGTGCCACGCTGATCGGCGCGATCGGCAGTGCGATCGATCTCGTGCATCGCTCGCTGTTTGGCATCGGCAGGGATGCGGGCCCCCTGGCTCTTCCCGTCGCGGCGGCAGAGGTCGCGGCATGAAAGAGCGCGCGCCGAGAATTGAGGTTGTCGGCAATGCGAATGCCGTCGCGGAGCGCGCGGCCGCATTCGTCATCGCCCGGATGCGCGATCGACAGCCGATCAACCTTGGTCTTGCGACCGGCGCGACAATGACGCCGCTCTATGCCCGCCTGGTCGCCGCAACCCACGCCGGCCTGATCTCGTTTCGAGCGGCAACGAGCTTCAACCTCGATGAATATGTCGGCGTCGCGCCGCAATCGCCGGGAAGCTTCCATGCGTACATGCAGGAGCATCTGTTCCGGCACGTGGATATGCCAGCCGAACGGGCGAGGATTCCCGACGGCATGGCCATCGAAGTCGCCGCCGAGGCCGCGCGCTATGAGGCGCAGATAGCGGCAGCCGGCGGCATCGACCTGCTGCTGCTCGGCATCGGCGCCAACGGCCATATCGGCTTCAATGAGCCGGGTTCGGACTTCGCCTCGCGCACCCGCGAGATCTGGCTCGACGAAGCGACCCGCATTGCCAATGCCGGCAATTTTCCCGATCGCGTATCTGTTCCCCGACGTGCGATCACGATGGGCATCGCGACAATCCTGGAGGCCCGGAGCATCCTCCTGATTGCAACGGGACCGGAGAAGGCGGCCGCAGTCGCAGCGGCAATCGACGGCCCGATCGGCCCGGCTTGCCCCGCATCGGCACTTCGGCAGCATGGCAACGTCGATGTTCTCTGCGATGAACCGGCTGCCGCCGCACTTGCCACCCGGCCCCGCGCCAGCAATCGGAGAAGGGCATGAGCTGGGGACAGCGCGATTTCATGGTGCCGGGACGCTCGCTGGCGGTGGGCGATCGGGGCATGGTCGCGGCCTCTCACCCCGCTGTCACGCTGGCTGCGGTCGAGATCCTGCGCAGTGGCGGCAACGCCGTCGATGCCGCGATTGCCGCGATCGCCCTTCAGGGCGTCATTGATCCGCACATGACCGGCATCGGTGGCGACTGTTTTGCGATCTATGCACCCGCCTCTGGCAAGCCCATCGCCATCAATGGTTCGGGCAGAGCGCCGGCGAAGGCCGAGCTCGGCTGGTTTAGGCAACAGGGACTGGCGTCGATCCCTGACGATTCCCCGCATGCCGTCACGGTTCCGGGGGCGGTGGATGCGTGGTGCCGGCTTTCCGCCGATCATGGTTCGAAAGGCCTGGACGAGATTCTGGCGCCCGCGATCCGCGCTGCCGAAACCGGCTTCGTGGTTACGCCCCGCGCCGCGCTGGATTGGGCACGCTATGCCAATCGCGTCGAACGGCATCGGACCGGTGTACCGGTGTACCTGCCCGGTGGCGCTGCACCCCGCGTCGGCAGCAAGCTCAGCCATCCGGCGCTGGCTGCGACGTTGCGCCGGATCGCTCGTGAAGGACGCGCCGCTTTTTACGAAGGTGCCGTCGCCGAGGAAATTGCCTCAACACTGAAGGCACTGGGCGGACTGATGCGGTCCGACGATCTGGCGAGCGCCCGCCCGGAATACGTTGCGCCGATCAGCGCCGACTACCGTGATCATCAAATCTGGCAATGCCCGCCGAACGGGCAGGGCGTGGCGGCGCTGTTGATCGCCCGCATCCTTGCCGGCTTCGATATGGCCGATCCGGCGCTCGGCGAGGCTGACCGCATTCATCTCCTGGCCGAGGCGACCAAGGCGGCTTACCGGCAGCGCGACGCGCTGGTTGCGGACCCGGCGTTCCGTCCGCTCGACGTCGACGCGCTGCTCTCGGAGGAATCAGCCGCGGCATTGCGCCTCCGCATCAGGCGGGAGCGCGCCAGCGCGCCGGTGGACTGCGACGTGCCTGTTCATCGCGACACCGCCTATGTTGCGGTCGCCGATCGCGACGGCAACCTGGTGTCTCTCATCAATTCGCTGTTCTTCGCCTTCGGCAGCGGCATCTATGCCCCTCGCTCCGGCGTGCTGCTGCAGAACCGCGGTTCGGGATTCGCTCTCGTCGACGGACACCCCAATGCCATCGCGCCGCGAAAGCGTCCCGTTCACACCATCATTCCGGGTCTGCTGGCCAGGCGTGGCAACCCAATCCTGGCCTTTGGCGTGATGGGCGGACAATACCAGGCAGTGGGACATGTGCAGATCCTGAGCGGCGTGCTCGATCGCGGTCTCGACATTCAGCAGTCCTCGGATGCGCCGCGCAGCTTCGCGTTCGACGGTACGCTGACCCTCGAACCCACGATTCCCACCTCTGTCGCTGACGATCTGGTCGCCCGCGGCCACCGCGTGATCTGGGCGGACGAACCGCTGGGAGGCTGTCAGGCCGTGCACGTCGATGTATCCCGGGGCGTCATGTTCGGCGCGTCCGACCAGCGCAAGGACGGCATCGCGCTGGCGGCTTGACCGGGATGAGGGAAGATCGCGATACCGGATCGGACAACATGAGCGAGACGGCAGAGGCGATCCTGTCCATCGAGCAGCTGACGCTGGCGCTCCCCGCCGGCGCTGATCGCGCCTTCGCCGTCGAAGACGTCTCCCTTGCTCTGCACCCGCGTCAGATCCTCTGCGTTGTCGGCGAATCCGGCTCCGGCAAATCGGTCTGCGCCTCTGGCGTGATGGGCCTGCTGCCGAAGGTCATTCGCCCGGTTGCAGGCGCCATCCGCTTCGAGGGCCGCGATTTGCTGAGGCTGCCGCCCGCAGAATGGCGGACATTGCGCGGGCGGCGCATCGCGATGATCTTCCAGGAGCCGATGACGGCGCTCAATCCCGTGATCAGGATCGGCGACCAGATCGTGGAGGCGTTCGAGGCGCACGAGCAGCTCACGCCGGCTGAACGGCAGGTGCGCCTGCGCGCCCGCCTCGAAGAAGTGGGCTTGCGCGACCTGGAGCGGATCATCCGCAGCTATCCGCATCAATTGTCGGGCGGCCAACGTCAGCGCGTCATGATTGCAATGGCACTGGCGCTCGAACCGTCGATCCTGGTGGCGGACGAACCGACCACGGCACTCGACGTCACCACGCAGGCGCAGATCCTTCGGCTCATCCGCGACATCCAGCAGCGGCGCGGCATGGCGGTGCTGTTCATCACTCATGATTTCGGTGTCGTCGCCGACATCGCGGACCGCGTCGCGGTCATGGAGAATGGCCGCGTTGTCGAACAGGGGCCGGTCGAGGACGTACTGAAGCGCCCGCGGCATCCCTATACACGCCGGCTGCTCGCC
>NZ_JAFAVV010000237.1 GCF_019242285.1 Bradyrhizobium sp. | reverse complement strand
TCAGGGGTCGGAATCCAGCGCGCGATGAAGGGATTCGACGTATCGACGGTCGGCACGCGCTGGAAGTTGATGTCGGTCTCGGTGAACTGCGGACAGATATAGTTGATGTAATCAGGCATGCGGCGAAGGATCGTGTCGGTCACCGCCTCGGTGGAATAGCCCCGGTCCTGGCGGTCACGGTGCAGCTTCTGGATCCATTCCAGATTGATCACCGGCACCACGCCGATCTTCAGATCGGCGTGCTGGGCGATGTTCACCCTGTCGGTGACGACCGCGCCATGCAGGCCTTCGTAGAACAGGAGATCGGAATGTTCCGGCAGCGGCTCCCAGGCCGTGAAGGTGCCGGGCGGCCCGCCATACAGCCGCGCCTCCTCGTCGTCATGCACATAGTGTCGCGCAGTGCCGGTACCGGCTTCGCCGTAGTCGCGGAACAGCTTCTCCAGCTCCCCGAACAGGTTGGTCTCCGGGCTGAAATGGCTGAAATGCTTGTTGCCGCGCTCGGCCTCCTCCACCATCATCCGGCGCATCTCGCCGCGGTCATAGCGATGGAAGGCGTCGCCCTCGACATAGGCCGCCTTGACGTTCTCGCGCCGGAAGATGTTCTCGAAGGTCCTCTTCACCGACGTCGTGCCTGCGCCCGACGAGCCCGTGATCGATATGATGGGATGACGACGTGACATCTCAGCCTCTCACCGGAACAGGCCGCGGCGCGCGAACAGCGGCGCATCGCCGCTCTCGAACAAGGGCTCGACGCCCTGGTGAATGACATCGACGTCGGTCACGGCGCGAAGCGCGCCCATGATCAGCGGCACGCGCTGGTGCGGCGTCCGCGGGCAGAGCTCGAGGATGCGGGCGCGGCCGCTGCTCGCAGCACCGCCGGCCCATTCCATGATCAACGCGATCGGGTGGGCTTCGTAGAGCAGACGGAGACGGCCCTCGCGATAGCCGGGCCGGGAGTCGGCCGGATAGAGAAAGATCCCGCCGCGAACCAGAATGCGATAGGCTTCGGCAACCAGCGAGCCGATCCAGCGCATGTTGAAATCGCGGCCGTGCTCGCCGTTCGCGCCGGCCAGGCAATCGTCGATATAGGCGCGCACCGCGCTGCTCCAGTGCCGCCGGTTGGAGGCATTGATCGCGAATTCCGGCGTGTCGGAAGGCACATGGATGCCGCGCTTGAGCAGCACGAATTCCCGCGCCGCCGGATCGAGTATGAAACAGTCGACCCGCCGATCGAGCGCCAGCACCAGGATGGTCTGGGGTCCATAGATGAAGAAGCCAGCAGCACATTGCGCCGTGCCCGGCTCGAAGAAGGTCGAGAGAGTGTCCCGCGCCCTGGGCCGGATCGAGAAGATGGTGCCGACAGAGATGTTGTTCTCCAGATTGGCCGAGCCGTCGAGCGGATCGATCGCAACGCAGAGCGGCGCAGCCTCGTGGAGAGTCTGCGGCAACTCTCCCTCTTCCGACAGCACCGCGGCGACGGGCGCGGTGCGAAGCGCCTCTCGCATCAAGCGGTCAGCGGCAAGATCGATGTCCTTCTGCCGATCGCCGTCGGGGTTCATCGCACCAGCCGCGCCGGTGATGCCGGCCAACGGCCCGGCTGCGATGATCGCGGCGAGATCGACAGCGGCCTTCGCCAACGCTTCGATCACCAACACGGCCGCCGTTCGCGTCGAAGTTTCCGCGCCGCCGCCGGAGAGATGACAATGCAAGGTCGGACGATGATCCACGTGTCGCTCCCTCCGATCGCGCCCTCTTCAGGGGCTTGATCCCGCGACAGCTCCCCGGCCGCCGCTTCATCCATCAACGCCCGGATTGCGCAATTAGTGAAATTTTAATATCTTTGACCGGACACAAGTTTTTCTTATGGAGGCCTGATGGCCGCGGGACGCTTCTCCAGGCAATTGACGCTGCGCCAGCTCCGCGCGCTCGCTGCGGTGCAGGCCGAGGGCTCCATCACGTCTGCTGCCAACCAGCTCCATCTCACGCAGCCCGCGGTGACGCTGCAATTGCGCAATCTGCAGACGCTTGCGGGCCTGCCGCTGATCCAACGCACCGGCGACGGCATGCGGCTCACCGACGCCGGACGCGAGGTTCAGCGCCTGACCGAACGGATCGAAGCTGCCATGTTCGATTGCGAGCAATCGCTCGACATGATCGCAGGCCGCAGCGGCGGCCGGGTCTCGATCGGCGCGGTGAGCACTGCGAAATATTTCGTACCCTTCATGATCGCCGGCTTCTCGGAACGCTTCCCGCGGATCGACGTGACGCTCAGGATCGGCAACCGCGAGGACATCCGCGACGCGCTGCGCGGCTACGACCTCGACATCGCCGTGATGGGCCAGCCGCCGGCCGATCTCGAGGTCGAGATGCGCCCGCTCGGCAACCACCCGCACATCATCGTGGCCGCCTCCGGCCATCGGCTCGGCGGCAAGCGGAAGCTCGCCGCCGCCGATCTGGCCGGCGAAACCTTCATCACGCGCGAGCAAGGGTCGGGGACGCGCATGCTGATGGAACGGTTCTTCCAGACCAGCGGCCTGAAAGCTCGAATCGGCATGGAGATGGACAGTAACGAGACCATCAAACAGGCCGTGATCGCCGGCCTCGGCATCGCCTTCATCTCGCAGCACACGGTATCGCATGAGCTCGCCGGGCGGCGCCTGGTCGCGCTCAAGGTCTCGGGCCTGCCTGTCATGCGCCAATGGCACGCGATCCGCCGCGCCGACAGGGTCCTGCTGCCGCCCGCGCAAGCGATGCTCGATTTTCTCGGCAAGGAAGGCTCGCGCTTCCTGCCGAACGCACGCTGATCATGACGGCCGCCGATCGCATCCGCGACGTAGAGCCGGCGCATGCGACGGTCACCTCGGCTTCAAAATCAGTTGAGAGCTGCATCAAGCCATTTCCGCGAAATGCGGCCGGCACCATATCGATGGACGGCGCGCGGCCCGATCACCTTACTTCTTGTTCCAGATCAACGAGATGGCTCGCGCAAAGATGCCGCAAGTAGATCACGCCTACATGGAGGGGTTGCGATGAAGAAGCTCATGCTGGCTGCGACGACCGCAGGATGCATCCTCGCGTTGGCCTCCGTCGCGCAAGCGCGGTCCGCTTACGACGGACCCTGGGACCTGGTGTTTGTGACGCAAAGAGGCGCGTGCGATCCAACCTACAATTTTTCAGTTAACATCTATAACGGCATCGTCACCCATCCGAATCTCGTGAAGTTCAGAGGCCGCGTGGCGCCGTCGGGCGTGGTTCGCGCTTCCGTGACCGTGCAGGACAAATATGCTTCCGGCACGGGAAGACTGTCTGCCGCTTCGGGTCGCGGGACCTGGAGCGGGTATTCGGGTGGCGCTCGCTGCTCCGGCTACTGGACCGCACGGCGGAGCTGACATTCGACATTGCCCGGACTGCGCCACGAGCCAGCACCGTCCATGAATCACCCCAACCACCGCTTGCGGCGGCGATAATGCTTGACTTCGCGGAAGTTCCTGCGCCCCTCGCCGAGCGACAAGCCAAGATAGAATTCCTTCACATCCTGGCTGCTCTCGAGCTGTGCGCGCGTTCCATGCAGCACGATGCGCCCGCCATCCATGACATAGCCATAGTCGCAAAGCACCAGCAGAATGCTCACGCCGAGCGCGACGTTGGTTGCGGCGAAGATCACGCCGCCTGCCTCATGCGCATTGCGCAGGATCTGGGTGCCGACCTCTTGCAGACCTTCCTGGAACACGGTGATGAATACCACGCCGAGAATCGCGCCGAGTGAAGCGCTGCCGCCGGATTGCCGTGAGGCAGCCTTCCGGTGTCACGGCACCCAGTTCGTTTCGGGAGCTTCCTGCACACCACGTGGCGCAAAGACAATCTTCCTGGCCGGCGCCCGATACAATTCGCTGACCTCGAGCAGCCGAGTCAGGTGCGCGACGTCCGTGATCTTTTCGAAGGTCTCGAGCCGTTCGAACAGGGGCGCGACCTGTTCGCGCGGAAGACCACGGGCAGCGCAATCGCTGAACTTATCCCACATTTCGCCGGCGTCCATTGGATTGTCGCCGCCGCGGCCGACCAGATTGTCGACACGCCGCGACAGCTTTCGGCCGTCATTCAACGTGACAATGACTTCCGCGCCCCACTGCTCCTGTGCATCATCGGCCATATCGGGATGCGGGCTTGCCGTCGTCAGGTCCAGCAACCGCCGGATCTCGGGATCGGCATGCGCGTCGCCCTCGAAATGTTTCAGCCGCAGGATGCCGCCATGCAGCGCGCGAGCAACGACGTATTGGACGCTGAACTTGGCTTCAAGCGATGACTGCGGGTGCGGCGTGTTGGTATGACGCAGACGACGACCGTGGGGCATCACCGCGATGCCCGCGATGTCGGCCACCTCGATCTTCTCCTCACGCCGGAGCGCCAGCGCCATGTTGATGGCGGGATGCGTGCTGCCGCAGCAGGGAAACTGCTTGAGCGCAACCGAGCTGGCCTCGATCTCCCAGGGCGCGCCCCAGTTCTCGAACAGCTTTTCGGCGTCGAACATGTCGGGTCCATTGAAGACGTTCAGGAAGCCCTGCGCATGCTCCAGCACGTCGGTCGCCGCGTCGAAGCCGCCCTCGGCCAGCAAGGCCGCGAGCAGGCCGTTGCGGCCGCACTGGCCGATATGCAGCGGCTTGGTCATGGTGCCGAAATTCGCCTTCAGCCCAGAGGCGAGCGAGGCCGCGATGCACAGCGCCATCGTCGTCCGCGCCGGGTCGAGCTTGAGCAGATGGCAGGCGGCGGCGGCAGCTCCGAAGACGCCGAGCGTCGCGGTCGGATGCCAGCCCTTGTCGTAGTGATGGAAATTGACCGCGCGCGCGAACCGGATTTCGACTTCGACGCCGATCACGTAGGCCGCGATGATGTCCTCACCAGTACCGCCGCGCTCTTCGGCGAGCGCGATCAGCGCCGAGACCAGCGGCACCGAGTGGTGGCCGCCCATCACGCCACTGAAATCGTCGAAATCGAGCGCGTGGGAGGCCGTGCCGTTGACCAGCGCGGCATCGAGTGCGCTGGTCCGCCGTGCGGTGCCGAAGATCAGCGCGGGCCCCCGCGATGCCGCAACGCCGGGGGTCTTGAGCAGGATCTGCGTGCAGGGCTCCGGGAGCCCCGCCAGCGTCACGCCGAGCGTATCGATGAGGCAGGCCTTGGCCTGCGCGACCGATTTCTTGGTCAACTCACGCTTGTCGAAGGCGAGGACCCGCTGCGCGAGCTGCTGCAGCAGCGTGATCCCGGTGGGACTCTCATTCGGCGCGATGGATGCTCCACTCATGTTCGTTCTCCCGACTGCCTGCATCAACCCGCGGCCGCCGCGTTCCGTCCAGCGATCCGCCCGAAAGTCGCACCAGACACCAGGCCGGTGCCGGCCGGATAATTGTCGTAGAACAGGCCGCCGACCATTTCGCCGCAGCAGAACAGGCCCTTGATCGGCCGCCAATCGGTGCCGATGACCTGGGCCTCTTCGTTGACCTTCAGACCGCCAAAGGTGAAGGTGATGCCGCCGGTGGCGCTGTAGGCGTAGAACGGCGGCTTGGCGATCCGCAGCGCCCAGTTGGTCTTCTCCAGCGCGAGCCCTCTGCTGGAGAGGCCATCCTTCCTGGTCGGATCGAAGCCGTCGTCGATCTCGCGGGCATGCGCGTTGTACTCGTCGATCGTATCGAGGGCGTGCGCCCTGTCGTCGATGTCGAGTTGCTCGACCAGATCTTCAAGCGTGTTGGCGGTGATTGGCTTGCTGGTCTGGTAACGCGGTTCGAGCAGGTGAACCACGCGGGAATCGAATATCTGCCAGACCTTGGCGCCGGGCTCCGCAAGAATCGCGCGGCCGAACTTGGCGTAGGTGAAGAGCGCGCCGTCCTCGCCCTCGTCGACGAAGCGCCGTCCCTTGCGGTTGAGCATGATGCCGTAGACATAGCTCAGGCGGTTGCTGCGGTCGGTGAGCTCCCGCGGCGCGAAGTCGCCCCACTCGGCGCTGATCGGCGTCGCGTGGCAGCCGCTCCACTGCCCCCACGGCATGGCGCCGACATTCATCGCCATGCGCAGGCCGTCGCCCTGGTTGTGCGGCGTTCCCCGCACCTTGGCCGCGCCGACCAGCGGGCCGATATGCTGAGTGCGCATCTGCACATTGGCCTCGAACCCGCCGCAGCCGAGCACCACCGATCTCCCGTTCAGCACCGAGATGCCATCGTCATCGCGCACCTTGACGCCGCGGATCCGGCCATCATCGCCCATGAGCAATTCCATAGCCGCTGTGCCGTAGCGGATTTCGATGCCGAGCCGCTCCGCCGTCGCAAACCAGCTGCGCGACAGGCCAACGCCTTCATGCTCGGCGCGCACGACGAGGCCACGCGCCCACACCATGACGTTATCCTTCTTGACCGCCGAGAGCGTGATGGCCGGCTCCATCTTGATGCCGCCGACCTGCTTCATCCACTTCACGGTCTCGAACGAATTGAAGACCAGAAGCTTCGACAGCACCGGATCGGTGCGTCCGCTGGTCACGCGCATCAGGTCACCATGGAAATCCTCCTTCGGATAGGGCGAGATGCCGTCGTAGAAATTCTCGAATTCGTCCTCGATGCCGGGCAGCAACTCGCCGATCTCGCGGGGATCATCGAATGCGAACCGCAACACGCCTCCGCTCCAATGCGTGTTGCCGCCGCGCATCTCCCGCGGCGCCTTCTCGATCACGACCACGCGTTCCGCGCCGTTCTCCGTTGCGGATACCGCAGCAGCCAGGGCAGCATTGCCGGCGCCGACAACGATGACATCATACCGACTCATATTTTCTCTTCTCCTGGAGCGATCATTTTGTTTGGGATCGCAGCAATGCGGCGATCTCGACAGCGGAATGAGTTTCGAGGCCATGGATCAGCATGCCGTTCACGAGCGCCGCGTCGCGCACCGGCAGGCGGACGTCGCGGCCGATCACGCTGCACGTCCCCTCGCCGCCAAGCGCCGTGGTGCCGGCCACCGCAACGTCGGAGAAGCCGTAGGCGTTGGAG
>NZ_JAFAVV010000204.1 GCF_019242285.1 Bradyrhizobium sp. | reverse complement strand
TACACGGCGTAGTACGACGGCTCGTAATACTCGCCCGGCGGATCGACGACTGTCATTCCGTTCTTCACGAGGAAGGCGCCGAGCGCATCCACGTCACTGCGGCTCGCAAGTTCGAATGCATAGTGATGAAAGCCGATGTCGCCCTTGCGATACTTGCGTTTCCTGCCCCTCGCATCGGCTTTGGCGATCCAGAACAGCGTCCTGCCGTTGCTCCAGCCGGCCATGTCGGCGTAGTCGTATTTGAGCTTGAAGCCGAGAAAGCCGAGCAGCTTGCGGTAGAACTCCTTCGAGCGCGCGAAGTCGCCGACGCTCAGGACAAGATGATCGATGCCGACAACACGAGGCATGAATTAGGCCGTTCGCTGGTGCTGCTTGCCTCGAGGATTATTACGCGCTGGTCGGGCTCAAAGCGCAGCTTGAACGCGAGGAGAATTACGACAAGGCGGCCGCCGTGCTCGCCGGCAAATAGGCGGCGGGATAGCCAGGCCGATAGGCCTGCCGCTAAAAGAAAGGGGCCGGCACTAGGCCGGCCCTTCCCCCATACAATTGCTGTACAGCAACTTTACCCCTTGGTAACGACCGGCGGCGGGGCCTTACCCTTGCCGGTTTGAGCGCAGCCGGCGATGCTCAGGAGAGCCAACACCGCGGCCGTGGCTAGAGCGAGCTTTTTCATGAAGAACTCCCCCTTGTCATGACGAGGTTAACCATACAGGGGGGGCCACCAGTCCTCTAGTGCTGAAAAGACACACTCCCGATCTGATTGCATCGCATTTGCGGCCCCAATCGTCCCCCCGGAGGCGAGTTGGGCAGGGAAACGCCGTTTGGTGCTCTCGAAACGGCGATTCCAGCTCAATTCACCACCTGCCCCGGCAAAACCGACGAAGACGGCTTGTATCTCACGACGAAGACGGCTTGTTATCTGGGGTCCCCTGCTAGAATCCTCGGGAAAACGGGCGTTGCAAATATGCCGCAGTGCAAGAAATCCGGGAATTCCGTCGAATATTTGCCATCGGGCAAAGGACAATTATTGGTACGATCACGGCTCGGGATCGACACCGGAACCACGCGTGGCGTAGGCGCAGCCGCCGGCCCGCGAAGCTCAGGTTCTGGCGCGTGGATTTCGTGCCTCGATGGCTCATTGTGGTCACGCGGAGGGGCATTTCATGCGGCATAAGCTGAGCAATCGGGCGCCGGCGCTTCGGCTGGCAGGGCCCCTTGGCCTGGTCCCTCTGGTCCTTGGCCTGGCCGTCCTGACCGGGTTTGGCGGGACCGCAAAGGCGCAAAACCCGAGCGCGCCGAATGGCCCCCAGGCGCCGAAGATCGTCCGCGCCCCCGCAGCAAGAGCACCGGTCGTGACCAGCGGCTCGGGCGCCTATTACATCGAATTTCGCTCGCGCTTCGCCTGGGATTACGGCCACACTTATTTGGTGCACGGCCGGGTCGGGGAGGCGCCGACCAAGGCCAGCGTCGCCGGCCTCTCCCCGGTCGGCGACGATGCCACCGCCTGGGTGATCGGGCATTACGTGCCGGTGCCGGCCGAGACCGGATGGACCGACGGCGATCTGGAAGACAAATACATCACCGCCCGCTATCGCGTCTTGATGAGCAAGGAGCAACACGATCGCGTGATGGCTTATGTCCGCGATCTGCAGTCGCGCTCGCACACCTGGAGCGCCGAACTCTACAACTGCAATGCCTTCGTAGCCGACGTCGCCAAGTTCATGGGCCTGAAAGTGCCGGCTTCGACGCTGATCTATCCGAAAGTCTTCGTCAACAACATGCGCATGATCAATACCGGCCATCCCGATGCGGCCGAAAATCTCATCAAAGAAAACGTCAAAGAGATGAGCAATCCGACGCGCGACGGACGGGCGATGATCAACAGCGGCGTGCGTACCGTGCGCGTCGACGGCACGCCATCAAGCGAGCCGCCGGCGCAGTCGCCGACCGTGACCATCGGTTCGGTCCGGGTGTCCAACAGGGCGGCCACCCCGCCGGCACCTGCTGCGCCATCTCAATAACGACGGACCAGCCGTGCCGATAGCGGACTTCAGGCTCATTGCCGCGCTGGCGGCGAGCGTCGCGCTTTCGGCCTGCGCCACGACATCGTCGCCACCGAGCGTGCTCGGCAGCAACGATGCTGCGGCGACGCCGATCGGCGGCCCGCAACGCGAACTTACGTCTGACGAGAAGAAGGTGATCGTCGGCGCGGTGGCGCCGTCGCTGCGCAATGCCGGTGCCGCGAAATACAAATGGGCGAAATTTCCTGCTGTCGTGACCGAGGATTCGGTCAATTACTGCGCGACGGTGGACGCGCAGAGTCCATTTCCCGCCTATAACGGCCACCAAGCCTATATCATCGAAGCCAAGGTAGTCGGCGGGCGGGTGTCCTCGGCGGTCATGGGTCTGATCGCCGGTGGCAAGGATTTTGCGATCGTCACCAAAATGTGCGCCAAATACGGTCTCGATCCGAAAAACGCGACCTGACGGGTGTCGCAGCTCAGTTGCGGC
>NZ_JAFAVV010000183.1 GCF_019242285.1 Bradyrhizobium sp. | reverse complement strand
GACGCTTTCAATCACAATTGAGTCATTGCGACACGCCGCCCACGCCGATTTTACGCTGCGACTTTCCTCGCCGCTTCCACGAGCGGAATTCCGCGCCAAAATCCGGACAGAAGAAAGCCCCTGAAAACGTCTTGTTCTCAAGGGCTTAAAACTTGGTTGCGGGGATAGGATTTGAACCTATGACCTTCAGGTTATGAGCCTGACGAGCTACCGGGCTGCTCCACCCCGCGATAAACCGTTGCGCGCCTTGTCTGGAAACCAGGGGCGGGAACGGGCTGGCTGACGCGTCTGGCGTCGCCGGTCCGCTTGTCCCGAGAGGCTTCCTGAGAAGGCAACCCCGGGGCCGCTGCGGCCGGAGGGTGCGGGCGGTATGTACCAACGCGACTGCGGTTTGGAAAGGCCCCCAGGCGCTCTTTTTTCGATTTTATGACAGGCAAAATGTGCCAGAAATACCACCCAAAAGGCGAAGCCTCCTCGCGAGGTTCCGTCGAAGGTGCGGGGGAGCAGGACGTCGAGGAGGAAACCGTCATGGACCGGCCCACGAAAAGCACCGCGCTCCGCGCGCTCGACGATGCCTTCCACGTCCTGTTCGATGCCTCCCGCGCCGAGCCGCCGCCACCACTGGAGCTCCGGCTCGACCGCCTCAGGCGGCTGCGTGCCGCCGTGGCCGAGAACGAGGCCCGGTTCGAGGCGGCGATCTCCGCCGATTTCGGCCATCGCTCGGCGGTGGAGACCAGCGTCGCCGAGACCCTCTTCCTTTATGTCGAGATCAAGCACGCCTCGAAACATCTCAAGAAATGGATGGCGCCGCGGCGGGTCAAGACCGCGCTGCAGTTCATGCCGGCGCGGAACCGGCTGATGGCGCAGCCGCTCGGCGTGGTCGGCATCATCGCGCCCTGGAACTATCCGCTGCAGCTCACGCTCGCGCCCGCGGTCGGCGCGCTCGCGGCCGGCAACCGGGTGATGATCAAGCCGAGCGAGCTGTCGCCCCACTTTGCAGCATTGCTCGGGGAGATCATCGCGCAGAGATTCAACCCGGACGAGATGATGGTCACCGGCATCGAGGAGGAAATCGGGACGAGCTTTGCGTCGCTGGCCTTCGACCATCTGGTGTTCACCGGCTCGACCCGGGTCGGCCGCCTCGTCGCCGAGGCCGCCGGCCGCAACCTCACCCCGGTGACGCTCGAGCTCGGCGGCAAGTCGCCCGCGATCATCGACCGCTCCGCCGACCTCGACGAGGCCGCCGAGCGCATTGCCTATGCAAAGCTGCTCAATGCCGGGCAGACCTGCATCGCCCCTGATTATGCGCTGGTGCCGGAGGCCTCGGTGCAGGCGTTTGCCGAGAAGGTCCGCGCCAACATGCGCCGCATGTTCGGCACCGAGCCCAGCAACAAGGACTACAGCTCGATCATCTCCGACCGCCATTACACCCGGCTCGAAGCGCTGGTGGCGGATGCCGGCGCCAAGGGCGCGAAGATCCTGCAACCGGCGGGCGCGGACGACCCGAACTGGAAGGCGAAGCGCAAATTCCCGCCGACGCTCGTGGTCGGTGCGATGTCGGAGATGACGGTCATGCAGGAGGAGATTTTCGGGCCCATCCTGCCGGTCGTCGGCTATCGCGAGGCCGGCGAGCCGATCGCCTTCGTCAACGCCCATGACCGGCCGCTGGCGCTGTACTGGTTCGGCAAGGACAATGCCGCCCGCGACGCCGTGCTGTCGCGCACCGTCTCCGGCGGCGTCACCATCAACGACTGCCTGTTCCATATCACCCAGGTCAACCAGCCGTTCGGCGGCATCGGCCCCTCCGGCACCGGCGCCTATCACGGCGAATGGGGTTTCGACACCTTCAGCAAGCTGAAGCCGGTGTTCTACCGCTCGCCCCTCAACCGCCTCGCCGATCTCTATCCGCCCTACGGCGCCAAGCTCGCGCGCCTGCAGAAACTGTTGCGGCTGATGGCGTGATCTTGAAGGGTTGTTATCCGGGATGCCCGCGAACAATCGTAAGCTGGGCTAAGCGAAGCGTGCCCACCATTCACGACGAGAGTGTCGATCGACGGTCGGCACGTCGCTCCGCGCGATGCGCAGCATCGTCGCGTTCGCGCTTACCCCGTCCTACATTTCCTTCGCCATGACGACAACAACAGGGATGCCATGACCGACACATTCGACTTCATCGTGGTGGGCGCAGGCTCGGGCGGCTGCGCGGTGGCGGGCCGCCTGTCGGAGGACGCCGGCACCTCGGTCGCGCTGCTCGATGCCGGCGGCAGGAATGATAACTGGATCGTGACCACGCCTTACGCGCTGGTGCTGATGGTCGCGGGGCCCGTCAACAACTGGTCCTTCTCTACCGTGCCGCAGAAGGGGCTGAACGGGCGGGTCGGCTATCAGCCGCGTGGAAAAGGGCTCGGCGGCTCCTCGGCGATCAACGCCATGGTCTATATCCGCGGCCACAAATGGGATTATGACCACTGGGCTGCGCTCGGCAACACCGGCTGGTCGTTTGCCGACGTGCTGCCCTATTTCAAGCGCGCGGAAAGCAACGCCGATTTTTCCGGCGAGTATCACGGCAGGGACGGCCCGCTGCGGGTCAACAGGCTGCGCACCGACAATCCGGTGCACGAGATTTTTCTGCAGGCCGCGCGCGAGGCG
>NZ_JAFAVV010000084.1 GCF_019242285.1 Bradyrhizobium sp. | reverse complement strand
TTCGCGCGCGATCGGCAAGCTGGCACGCGCCGTTCCACGGATCCGCATGAGCGCAACCGTGAACGCCCCGGCGAGGCCGGTCGAACGCAATCGCAAGGGGGAGTGAGCGGATCTTGGCGACGCCGCGACAGCGCGAGACTGCGGAGCGGCCGGTCAGTCTGGCCGCCCAGGTTCGCGCGCGCACGGTCGGCCTGCTCCGCGCGGTGCCGATCCGCTGGCGCATCCTGTCGATTGCCGCGCTGAACTCGCTGGTCGTCGCGGTGCTCGCCGTGCTGATCTGGAACGGCGCCAAGGTGCTCGGCTCGGCCTGGGACGACGTGCGCAAGGTCCGCGAGTCCGACAAGATCCTGGCCCTGCTCGAGAGCGAGACCAGCCGGCTGCAGAACCTCATCCACCGCTACATCAACCAGCCCAATCCCGAGCTGTTCGCCGAGATCCTGTTGCTGCGCGAAGCGGTGCTCGGCACCATTTCGACCCGCGCCGCGACCGACCCGATGCTGTCCGGCTCGGCCGACGAGCTCGAGCGCGTCACCGAACGCTTCCTCAACGGCTTCGGCGAGCTGCGCACCCTGCAGGCGGCGATTGCCAAGACCTATGACGAGCAGGTGCTGGCGCCGGCCAGGGACATGGCCGGGCTGTACTCGATCATCGAAGGCGCAACCGGCCACCGCGATGCTCTGATCTGGCCGTCGCTCGGCAAGTCCCGCGAGGCGTTCACGGCGATGCTGGTCGCCGCCAACTCCTATTACCTGTCGCTGTCGAGCCAATCCGCCGAGGACGCGCGACGCAACACCGACACGATCGAGAAGACCATCCCGGTGATGCTCGACCTTGCCGAGAACGATCTGCAGCGGCTCGCCCTGAAGCGCCTCGACGAGCGCACCGCGGCGCTGCGCGAGGGGCTCGGCAAGCTGTCCGACCAGCTCACGAACCGGACCGAGCTCTTGCGCAACACCATCGAT
Organism: Bradyrhizobium sp.; assembly: GCF_019242285.1. GTDB lineage: Bacteria > Pseudomonadota > Alphaproteobacteria > Rhizobiales > Xanthobacteraceae > Bradyrhizobium. The sequence continues at coordinate 1,884 of NZ_JAFAVV010000084.1, read as the reverse complement.
CTCACCCAGGCCGAGGAAATTCAGGCGATCGACGACCTCACCGCCAAGACCAGCCAGCGCGAGCAGCGGGCGCAGGAGACCTTCGACCGGACGCTTGCCGCGATCTCGCGCCGGGTGCTGACGATCGCGGTGTTCTTCCTCGGCATCATCCTGTCGGCCGGCGTCCTGATCGCATTGTCGATCCGCCTGCCGCTGCAGCAGATCATGACGGCGATGCGGGCGATCGCGCTCGGCGACTATGACCGGCAGGTGCAGGGCATCACCGCGAGGGACGAGGTCGGCGCCATGGCGCGCGCGGTCGAGGTGTTCCGCGAGAACGCCATCGCCAAGCGCAAGACCGAGGACGAGTTGCGCGCCGCGAAGGAGAAGGCCGAAAGCGCACTGGTCGAGCTCAACACCGCGCAGCAGAACCTGATCGATGCCGAGCGGCTGGCGGCGCTGGGCGGCCTCGTCGCCGGCGTCGCCCACGAGGTCAACAACCCGATCGGCATCAGCCTGACGGTGGCCTCGAGCTTTGCCCGCCGCAGCGAGATGTTCGAGGCCGAGCTGCGCTCCAACGGCGCCCTGCGCCGCTCCCAGCTCGAGGATTTCGTTCGTACCTCGCGCGACGCGGCCCAGCAGCTCGTTGCCAACCTGCACCGCGCCGGCGAGCTGATCCAGTCGTTCAAGCAGGTCGCGGTCGACCGCTCGCATGCCGAACGGCGCCAGTTCAACCTGGCCGAGGCGACCGACCAGATCATCGCGAGCCTCCGTCCGGTCCTGAAGCGCGCGCCGATCGCGCTCAGCGCCGACGTGCCGGAGGGCCTCGTGGTCGACGGCTATCCCGGCTCCTACGGCCAGATCCTGACCAACCTGTTCCTCAACGCCGTCAATCACGCCTTCGCCGATGGCCGCGCGGGCAAGATCTCGATCTCGGCGCGCGCGCGCGGCCATGACGAGATCGAGATCAATTTCTCGGACGACGGCGCAGGCATGACCTCCGAGGTGCAGCGCCAGGCCTTCGATCCGTTCTTCACGACCCGCCGCAACGAAGGCGGCACCGGGCTCGGGCTCCACATCGTTTATAATCTCGTGACCCAGCAGCTCGGCGGCCGCATGATGCTGGAGTCAAGGCTGGGACAAGGCACCACTTTTCGCATTATCATGCCGCGGACCGCCAAGGGCGGGAATGAAGCATCCGATACCCTCAGCGACGGAACGCCGCAATGGCCGAACAGGACGATGTCCTCCACCTGATCGACGATACCGGAAGTGTTCCGGAGGAGCAGGACACCCGCAAATGGAAGGTCGCCGTCATCGACGACGACCAGGCCGTGCACGAGGGCACGCGCTTCGCATTGAGCGACTACAGCCTGAACGGCCAGGGACTGGAGATCCTCTCCGCCTACTCGGCGGCCGAAGGCCGCACGCTGATGCGCGAGCACAAGGACATCGCCGCGGTGCTGCTCGACGTCATCATGGAGACCGACGTCGCCGGCCTCGAGCTCGTCGAGTTCATCCGCAACGAGATCAAGAACGAGACCGTCCGCATCATCCTGCGCACCGGTCAGCCCGGCCAGGCCCCGGAGCGGCGCGTCATCGTCCAGTACGACATCAACGACTACAAGGCCAAGACCGAGCTCACCGCCGACAAGCTGTTCACCTCGCTCACCGCGGCGCTGCGCAGCTATCAGCAGCTCGAACGCATGGTGCAGACGCGGCGCGGACTCGAGATCATCATCGACGCGGCCTCCACCCTCTACGACTTCCGCTCGATGCAGCGGCTCGCGGAGGGCGTGCTCACCCAGCTCGCCTCGCTGCTCAACGTCGATTGCGCCGGTATATTGGTGCTGCGTGACGACGGCAGCAACGCCGGCGACGATTTCTCGGTGCTGGCCGGAAGCG
>NZ_JAFAVV010000909.1 GCF_019242285.1 Bradyrhizobium sp. | reverse complement strand
AGCGTGTGCATCTCGTCGATGAACAGGATGATGCCGCCGTCCGAGGACATCACCTCGGTCAGCACCGCCTTGAGCCGCTCCTCGAACTCGCCGCGGTATTTCGCGCCAGCGATCAGCGCGCCGAGGTCGAGCGCGAGCAGCTTCTTGTCCTTGAGGCTCTCCGGCACGTCGCCGTTGATGATGCGCAGCGCCAAGCCCTCGACGATCGCGGTCTTGCCGACGCCAGGCTCGCCGATCAGGACGGGGTTGTTCTTGGTGCGGCGGGACAGCACCTGGATGGTGCGCCGGATCTCCTCGTCGCGCCCGATCACGGGGTCGAGCTTGCCGTCGCGGGCGGCCTGGGTCAGGTCGCGGGCATATTTCTTCAGCGCGTCATAGGCGTTCTCGGCGGTGGCGCTGTCGGCGGTGCGGCCCTTGCGCAGGGTCTCGATCGCCGAATTGAGGCTCTGGGGGGTGAGACCGCCCTTGCTCAGGATGCTGCCGGCCTCGCTGTTCTTTTCCAGCGCGAGCCCGAGCAAGAGCCGTTCCACCGTGACGAAACTGTCGCCGGCCTTGTCGGCGGCTTTTTCCGCGACGTCGAACGTGCGCGCCAGCTCCTGGCCGAGATAGATCTGCCCGGCCCCGCTGCCCGAAACCTTCGGCAGCTTGGCGAGCGCGTCCTCGGTCGCCTTCAGGATGGCGCGGGAATTGCCGCCGGCGCGGTCGATCAGGCCGGAGGCCAGCCCCTCGCCGTCATCCAACAGCACCTTCAGCATGTGCAGCGTGGAGAATTGCTGGTTGCCGTCGCGCATCGCGAGCGACTGCGCGGACTGGATGAAGCCGCGTGCCCGCTCGGTGAATTTCTCGATATTCATCAGGTTTCCCTCAGCCTGCCGCCCCGCCCCTGAGGCACGGAAACCGGCATCTTCATTGGGTTCCCGCCGGCCGCATTGACGCCCGTCAACCCCGCAAGCGGTTGCGTCGCCAAGCTTTCCGCCCGGCTTGAGGCGAATGTGGGAAGCGGGTTCTGGAAACGGAAGGGGGCACCTCACAAATTCGTGTACGACATCCTCCGGCTGTGCTGCGTCTCCCATCCACCCTTCGCGAGTGGCCTCCAGCGAGCAGAGCGCGGAGCCCGTAGCGGCCTGCAAGCAGCCCGGATGAGCGCAAGCGACATCCGGGACGACGCGATGACGTGAACCCGGATGTCGCTGCGCTCATCCGGGCTACGCTTGCTGTGGATTCGAGCCGGCTAGAGCGTTTTCGAGCGAAGTGGATACCGGTTCGCGTGAAGAAAACGCGTCAAAACAAAGAAGCTAGAGCTTCCGTTCCGATTCCATCGGAACGGAAAAAGCTCTAGTTCGGCAGCACGTAGGCGTAGATCCGGCCGCGCGACACCGGCGCCTCGCGGACGCGGTTGCCGTTGTTGCCGGAGATCATGACCGGATTGCCGTGGGCATCGATGCCGGTGATGATGCCGACATGACCGCCGCCGCGCCGGCCCATCACCGCGATGGCGCCGACCTGGGGACCCGAAACGCGCTGACCGTAATGCGCAAACGAGCTCGCCATGTCGGAATCCGTGCCGTGATGACCGGTGCGCTCCAGCACCATGTTCATGAAGCGCGCGCACCACAGGCTGCGCCGGCTGGTCGGGTTGCCGCCGAGATAGCGGCGCGCCTCCATCACGAGGCTCAAGGAGGAGCCCGCCATCGCCGCGCCGCCCGACGTCAGGCTGGCCTGCGTCTCGGCAAAGCCGCGCGCTCGCAGCGCGGCCACGCCGCGCTCCCAGCGCGAGGAGCGGACGAGATCGCGGAAATGACGCTGGGCGTAGTGCCGCCGGAAATGAGCGGCGTGGCGGGCGTGCGCGTGCCGGCTGGCGGCATGATGGGCCCTGGCGGCGGCGGGAGAAGAAGTTGCGGCGACGGCCACGGAGCAGAATGCCAGCGCGACGAGCGACCGGCGGATCGTTGCAAACTCAACCATACCTAGTCCTTTGTTAGCACCCCCCACTTCCCGCCGGCGTGTGGACGGCCGGCGTCCAACCCGCGGTTAAAAATTCGGATGTGGCGAGAACAAGACGCCATGCTGCGCCGCAGCTTAAAGTTTCGGGAAGTTTCCGCGGTAATTCCATGTCGAAAAAAGACGGCCTGCGCCGCATTGCGACCATGAAAACGACCTGCAAGATTCGGCGCCGATCCCAACGAGAAGGAAGCTCGAATGCCCCACGCCGTCACATCAGACGATGTCCGCCTCTATTTCGAGGAGTCCGGCAGCGGAACGCCGATCCTGTTCCTGCACGAATTCGCGGCCGACCACACCAATTGGGAGCCGCAGATGCGCTACTTCTCCCGCGGCCACCGCTGCATCGCCTATTCCGCGCGCGGCTACACGCCGTCCGGCGTGCCGGCCTCGCCCGAGGCCTACAGCTACCGGCATTTCTACACCGACGCGCTGGCCGTGCTCGATCATCTCGGAATCGAGAAGGCACATTTCGTCGGCCTGTCGATGGGCTCCTACTCCTCGCTGCAGGTGGCGCTGAATGCGCCGGGCCGCGCGCTGTCGATCACGCTTGCCGGCGTCGGCTCCGGCTCTGGTCTCGACAACCTCGACACGTTCCGGAAGACCTGCCGCGACACCGCAGAGCAGTTCGAGACCATCGGATCAGCCGAGGTCGCCAAGGTGACGCGCGAGGCGCCCGGACGGATTCCCTTCCTGGTGAAAGATCCGCGCGGCCACGCCGATTTCTACGCCGCGCTGGCGCGCCACGATGCGAAGGGTTCGGCCAACACGATGCGCGGCTTCCAGGCCGGCCGGCCCTCGATCTACACCATGACGGAGGCGATCCGCAAAGTGCCGACGCCGGCGCTGATCATCTGCGGCGACGAGGACGATTCCTGCGTCGAGCCGAGCCTGTTCCTGAAGAAGCACCTGCCCGCCTCGGGCCTGACCTTCTTCCCGAAGTCCGGCCACGTGCTCAATCTCGAGGAGCCGGCGCTGTTCAACGCGATGGTCGAGCGCTTCATCGCCCTCGCCGAGGCCGGCCGCTGGAACGTGCGCGATCCGCGATCGATCCTGGCGTGAGAACCTGGCGGACCGGGAGCTAGAAGCCGACCCCAAAAAGAGGCGTCGCGCGGGCGTTCCGGCCCTCGGGCGCAACCGGCGGCACATCCCGGTTCTCTGCGGCGACCTGCCGGGCCGGCGCCGGCCGGATCGCATGCGTCTGCAGCTTGCCGATCGCTTTTGCCGAACGTTTCTCTTCCGATCTCGGCGAACTGGCGGGCGACGATTTGGCCGTGCCAACATCCTTCGGCGGCGGGGGCTCCTCCGATCGCGCCGCGCTCTGATCCGGCGGATCGGGCGGGTCGGACGCATCGCTCTTTGCGAGAATGGCGACCTCGTTCCTGCGTTCGGCGCCTGCATTCGCGACGTCGACGGCACCGCCAGCCTCGCCCTTCGGTGCGGCCGCGTCGGCAACCGGCCCGCCATCCGCCTTCGTCGAAGGCTCGACACTCCCTGCTGCCGATGGGACGGCGCTCGGCACATGCACCTCCGCCGGCGCGGGCTTGCTGCGCGATTCCGCCGGCTGCACGGCGGCCATCTCGGTCGATTGACGCGCGGCAGCTTCGACCGTGCCGGTGGCCTCGGCGGGTATCTTCGACCCATGCGCGAACAGCGCGTAGCCGCCGAGCAGCACGGCCGAGAGGGAGACGATCGCGATCACGTCGGATGCGACGATCCGCGTCAGCCGGGCGCGGCGCTGCGCGCGCTCGGCCGCCAGCATCCGGTCGTACGCCTCGCGGCGCTCCGCGTCGCGAAGGATGCCGTAGGCGGTGACGATCTGCCTGAGCCGCCGCGATGCATCCGGATCGCCGGGATTGACGTCGGGGTGATTTGCCTTGACGGCCTCGCGGAACGCGCCCTGGAGCGTCTCGGCATCGTCATCCGCTCGAACGCGGAGCAATTCGTACAGCGTCGTCGGCGGCAGTTTGGCAGGCCTGCTCCAGGCGGTCGCGGGCGCGTCGCGACGTCGCCGATGCTGCGGCGAGCGACGCGACAGGTGCTTGAGCAGGTTCAACGCGATACCCATGCCGTAATGAAATCGTGGCTTCGATGGCTCTGTCGTTGAGAGGCCCAATCAGGTTTTGTCCGACGCTCCCAAATGACTTGCGACAATTTGAAATTAGCGACTCGTCAAATTCACTGTCAATCACATGCGGCGGAAGCGGACGTGACCGGAAAGCGGCGAATTTGCGACCGCTCTCGCCGGCGCACGGCACTGGTTGCATCCCAATCGCAATTGTCGGTTCGCACAGAACACGAGGCTGATCCGAGAGCTCACCTACAACGTGCGATTTGGCCATCAAGCTGTTGCCAGGTGGGCACACCCTTGGTCAAACATCGGCGGCAATGCGGCATATCCGGCGTCGATCGCTTTCGGCGGGGTCGACGATCGCTATAGTTCATCCCGTAACTTGTTGGTGCAGCGACGGTATTTTTAGCACTCGTCGCGATCCTGTTCAGCGCCGCCATGATTGTGTGTTGCGTGTGTGTATTTCGGGTTAGTTGCATGATCAATGTTTCGCATGCTGGTTGGGCTCGCATTCGCCCGACGATCTTTGCCGATCGCCTGGCGAGACGAAGTTCGGCATTGAGTGTCGGCGCATTTGTCGCCGTGTTGCTCGCCGGATCGGCAGCACAGGCGCAGTGTACGGTGTCCGGATTGACCGGCCTCAGCGCGGCAGCGCCGGTCGTGGCGCAGGCAGCGGGCATGGCGGTTGCGAACGTGTCGGCCTCGGTGGGCGCGCTCGTCACGTCGATCAACTCCGTGAACACGGCGTTCCTGACCCAGTCGAGCGCGTTCGTCGGAAGCCCGCCCAATCCGCAACCCGATCAGGAAGGCGGCGGCGTCTGGGCCCGCGGCGTCGGCGGCCATCTCAATGTCGGCACGACGGCAACGGCGGGAAACATCAGCTTCGGCACGCCGCAACAGGGCAACATCGTCTGCAACACGCGCACGCAGGAAGATTTCGCCGGCGTCCAGATCGGCACCGATTTCGCCCGGCTGAACGTGAACGGCTGGAATCTGCACGTCGGCTCGACGGTCGGCTATCTCGGTTCGCGGACGCAGGACGCCACGCCCGGCCTCAATCCACCTGCGAACTTTCGCGACAGCCTGCAGATCCCCTTCGTCGGCCTCTACGGAGCCGCCAGCTACGGAGGTTTTCTGGTCGATGCACAGCTTCGCGGAGACTTCTTCCAGAACGAGGTCTCCGACGACAATCACGGCATTTCCGGCCAGCAGTTCAATGCGCGCGGCGTCAGCCTGACCGGAAACGTCGCCTACAATCAGGACATCGGCAATCGCTGGTTCGTCGAGCCGTCGGCCGGCTTCGTCTGGTCGAAAAACCGCGTCGATCAACTCAACGTGCCCGGCACCGGAATCGGCGGCGTCCCGCTCGGGCCCGGCTTCGTGCCGCCCTGGGTGCTGACGGTCAACGACATCGAGAGCGTGCTCGGTCGTCTCGGCGTGCGGGTCGGCACGACCGTGACATCCGGCGACGTGACCTGGCAGCCATTCGCCTCCGCCAGCGTGTTCCATGAATTCGAAGGCGGTGTCACGTCGAACCTGACGAGCAATTTTTCCGCGCTCGGCGCCGCGTTCGCACCGCTTCCGTCTCTCTCCTCGACCGTCACCACCAGCGGCCTCGGGACCTACGGCCAGTTCGGCCTCGGCATCGCCGCGCGGTCGGCGAGCTCGGACTGGGTGAGCTATCTGCGTGCCGATTATCGCACCGGGGACAACATCGACGGCTGGAGCGTCAACGGTGGCGTGCGTTACCAGTTCGTGCCCGATCCCGGCGCCGCGGGCCCCCGCCTCGCCGTCAAGGCGCCGGTCTACAAGGCCCCCGCGTCGCAGGTCTATCACTGGTCCGGCTACTATGTCGGCGCCTATGTCGGAGCCGATTGGGGATCGACCAACTGGACCTTCCGCGACGACGGCGGCACGACCAATCCTCGCTTTGCCGGTTTCCTCGGCGGCGGCGAGATCGGCTACAATCATCAGATCAACAAATGGGTGTTCGGCATCGAAGGCGACGTCGCCTGGACCAACACCCGCGGCGCGCGGCCCTGCTCGATCGGCTTCTTCGCCGATTGCGAGATCGGCTCGAGCTGGCTGTCCACGGTGACCGGCCGCGTCGGCTATGCCTATTGGGACCGGCTCCTGACCTATGTGAAGGGCGGCGTGGCGATCGCGGAAGACCGCGCCGAGGCGGCGTGCACCGCCGATTCGGCATCGCCGATCCTGCCGGTGGTCGGATGCCCCTCCCAGAGCGATACGAAGACCAGGCTCGGCTGGACCGCCGGGCTCGGCACCGAGTTCGGGCTGACGCGGAACGTGTCGGTGAAGAGCGAGATCATGTACTTCGATCTCGGCAGCGACCGCTACACCATCGCCGGCATTCCGACCGACATCGAGCGCTCCGGCTTCATCTCGAATGTCGGGCTTCACTTCCGTTTCGGCGGATAGCGCGGGGCGCGGGTGATTCGGCCGGCCGCGCGACAGGTCGGCCGAATGCCCGGCTTCCGCCCTCTCGACCGAAGCCCTCGCCGGCAAAAATCACGTGCGCGAAAACAGCGATTTCACGAGCGGACTCAACAACGATAGGACTGTCCAGTCCTCCACACAAAAATATTTCTGTTTCGATTTTTCGGAATTTGTGGTTACTTTACCGCATCCCGCCTCCGCATGAGGGGCGCTTCGCCATCGTCACGGACGTTGGAGGCGGGATGCGATGGACGCTTTGGGCGCGCGAGGCGAGCGCGCTCGGAGCGGACGGCGAAGGCGTGTGGTCCTGGCGCCCCGACGCTGGCGTCAAGTGAGCGGATGATGATTCCGCTGACGACGGGGGCAAGAAAGCCCGGTCCCCGGGGAGAGCACGTATAAGCGTTAAAACCATCGCGCAGGGAAGGCCGGTTGTTCGGCTCGTACCTGTGGTGACTGCCGCCTGCGTTCTTGTTGCAGGCGGGCCATGGGTGCGGACGGCACCCGGCCTTCCCTGCGCCCTCTTCGATTTTCGGGGGTGCTCGTTTGGAAAAACTCGGACGAGTCGCGTCGCGAGAACGCGAGCGTATGTCTCGATTCCGCAGGGTGGGCTAAGCGTCCCCGCGCACCGAAGCTTGTTCCGGAAAGACAGAAGCGTGCCCACCATCCAGAGCGACGCTGTCGAGGCACTGGTGGGCACGTCGCTCCGCGCGATGCTACGCATCGTCGCGTTCTCGCCTTTGCCCACCCTACGGCACTTCCTCTTTGGGATGACGACGGCGCTATCTTCCCTTGCCGCGGCTGAGCAGGAATACGCCCTGCTCGCCGAACATGTTCCAGAACCACCACGGCGCATGCAGCCGCAACGGACGCGCGGAGCTGTCGAGCGCCCAGGCGCGCTCCATCCTGACGTCGATCTCGTCGCAGAGCTGCACGAAATCCTTGATGGTGCAGAAATGGATGTTCGGCGTGTCGTACCAGGTCGCCGGCAGGTTCTCGGTGCGCGGCATGTGGCCGCCGATCAGGAGCTGCAGCCGCATCCGCCAGTAGCCGAAATTCGGGAACGACACGATGGCGCGGCGGCCGATCCGCAGGAGATTCTCCAGCACCGCCTTCGGCTGCCGCGTCGCCTGCAGGGTCTGCGACAGGATCACATAGTCGAAGGCATCGTCGGGATAGTTGACGAGATCGGTGTCGGCGTCGCCCTGCACCACCGCGAGTCCCTTGGCGACGCAGTGGTTGACGCCCTCGCGCGACAGCTCGATGCCGCGCCCGTCGACGCCGCGGCCTTCCAGGAGCTGCAGCAGGTCGCCGTCGCCGCAGCCGACGTCGAGCACCTTGGCGCCGCGATCGACCATGTCGGCCACCAGCAGATGGTCGCCGCGATAGCGGCCCGGCCCTTCCTGCGCGATGCCGCTCAGCGGCAGCGTCTGCTGCTGCACCGACACCTTTCAGTTCCCCTTCAGCCCGCGCGCCTTGCCTGCCGATTGCAAAAAGGCGCGCGCGATGTCGAGGAATTCGGGCACGTCGAGCAGGAAGGCGTCATGCCCCTTGTCGGTCTCGATCTCCGCGAACGACACCCGCGCATTCGAGGCATTCAGCGCGTGAACCAGCGCGCGCGATTCCGAGGTCGGAAACAGCCAGTCGCTGGTGAACGACACCACGCAGAAGCGGGTCTTGATGCCGCGGAAGGCCTGCGCCAGCACGCCGTCATGATCGCCGGCGATGTCGAAATAGTCCATCGCGCGCGTCAAATAGAGATAGCTGTTGGCGTCGAAGCGCTCGACGAAGGAGGAGCCCTGGTAGCGCAGATAGCTCTCGACCTGGAAATCCGCATCGAACGAGAAGGTCGGCAGCTCACGATCCTGCATGCGCCGGCCGAACTTGCGATGCAGCGCGGCGTCGGAGAGGTAGGTGATGTGCGCGGCCATCCGCGCCACCGCAAGCCCGCGATGCGGCTGCGTCCTCTCTTCGGCGTAGCGGCCGTGACGCCATTCCGGGTCGGCCATCACGGCCTGCCGGCCGAGCTCGTGGAAGGCGATGTTCTGCGCCGAGTGGCGGGTCGCGCAGGCGATCGCGAATGCCGAGAACACGCGGTCCGGATAGGCCGCGGTCCATTGCAGCACCTGCATGCCGCCCATCGAGCCGCCGACCACGGAGAACAGGGTCGCGATGCCGAGGCGATCGATCAGCATGGCCTGCGCGCGCACCATGTCGGGGATGGTGATCACCGGAAAGTCGAGGCCGTAGGGCGCCCCCGTCGCAGGATTGGTCGAGGCCGGCCCGGACGAGCCCATGCAGCTGCCGATGACGTTCGGGCAGATGACGAAGAAGCGGTCGGTGTCGATGGGCTTGCCCGGCCCCACCATGGTGTCCCACCAGCCGGCCCGGCCCGTCACGGGATGCACGGTCGCCACGTGCTGGTCGCCGGTCAAGGCGTGGCAGACCAGGATCGCGTTGGAGCGCTCAGCGTTCAGCGTACCGTAGGTCTGGTAAGCGATCTGGAAGGGGGCGAGGTCGACACCGCAATCGAGCGACAGCGGCTGATCGACGCCGAACGCCGCGACCAAAGAGGTCGGATGATCCGCTTCGTGGGCGCGCTCCTCGGCCTGCGCCGCCGGGGACTTGATGGGTCTGACCCTTACCATCTTCTTCGACCCCGGCCTGCGCGCGGGCTCCCGAAACGGATGACATCAGGCCACAAAAAACCCGGCCTGAACGAAGGTTCGGCCGGGATCACATCTGTCCCCGGCCTGTTTAGCAAGTTGTTTAACGTGGCTGCAAGCCGGCCGGCTCAAATGACCACGGAACCATCCCAAAGTAGTAGCAACGCGAGGCGACGTCAAGCCAAGCGCATCACTCGACCCGAAGCGTGGTTACCCGTTGGTGAGCGGACCCGCCGGCCGTGGCACGCAAACTTGATGGTTGCGCCGTCGCACACCATGGGAGACAAGGGCCTCGCTTTCGTGCGCCTTCGCGCGCGACATCTGAAGCTTCCGCCGGATCCCGCCGATGTCGACACCGCCCCCCGCCCCACCCTCGCTTGCCGAATTGCGCAAGGAAATCGACACGATCGACGAAGGCGTGCATCGCCTGTTGATGCAGCGTGGCGACATCATCGACCGGCTGATCCATGTCAAGCAGACCCAGGAAGTCGGCTCGGCGTTTCGGCCCGCGCGCGAGGCCGACATGATGCGCAGGCTGGTCGAGCGTCATCGCGGCATCCTGCCGCTCGACACCGTGGAGAGCATCTGGCGCGTCATCATCTCGACCTTCACCTACGTCCAGGCGCCGTTCTCGCTCCATGCCGACATCTCGGTCAGCGAGCCGGCGATGCGGGACTCGGCGCGGTTTCACTTCGGCTTCACCGTGCCCTATGTGGCGCATTTCAGCGCGCAGGCGGCGGTCGAAGCGGTGGCCAAGTCCAAGGGCGACCTGGCGCTGGTGTCCGCAATCGCGAGCCGCACGCCGTGGTGGCTGACGCTCGAGGCACAGGGCACGCCGAAGATCACCGCGAGATTGCCGTTCGTCGAGCGCGCCGATCATCCCGCTGCCTTGCCGGTGTTCGTGGTGTCGCGGGTCGCCGACAGCGCCATGGTGACCGAGGTCGAGACCTGGAGTGTGCGAGTCTCCGGCTGGAATGCGGAGACGGCGCGCGCGCTGTCGCCGCTGGCGGAGATCGTGGCAGTGCCGGATACCGCCTTCGACGGCGCGGCTCTGCTGGTCTCGATCGCCGGCGTCCACCGGTTCGAAGAGATCAAGCTGGCGCTGGTCAGGGCCGGCGCCTCGGTGCGTTCGTCGGCCCTCGTCGGCAGCCACGCGACGCGCTATACGGTCCCAGCCAACGGCGCGGCGCGATGACCCCGTCTCGCCGATTCCGGAGTTGACGATGAACCGCCCCGTCCCGAATCCCGGCGTCCTCGACATCGCGCCCTACACGCCCGGCAAGAGCCCGGTGCCGGAGCCTGGCCGCAAGGTGTTCAAGCTCTCGGCCAACGAGACGCCGTTCGGGCCCTCGCCTAAGGCGATCGCGGCCTACAAGCGTGCCGCAGAACATCTGGAGGACTATCCGGAAGGCACCTCGCGCGTCCTGCGCCAGGCGATCGGTCGCGCCTTCGGGCTCGACCCTGATCGCATCATCTGTGGCGCCGGCTCCGACGAGATCCTCAATCTGCTCGCCCATACCTATCTTTGCGGCGGCTGCGAGGCGATCTCGACTGCGCACGGTTTCCTGGTCTACCCGATCGCGACCATGGCCAATTGTGCCAGGAACGTCGTCGCCGCGGAAAGCAACTTCACCGCCGATGTCGACTCGATCCTGAGGGCGGTGACGCCGCGCACCAAGATCGTCTGGCTCGCCAACCCGAACAATCCGACCGGCACCTATCTGCCGTTCGACGAGGTCAAGCGGTTGCGCGCGGGCCTGCCGTCGCAGGTGCTGCTGGTGCTGGATGCCGCCTATTCCGACTACGTGTCGCGCAACGACTACGAAATGGGAATCGAGCTCGTGGCCACCACGGACAACACCGTGATGACCCACACCTTCTCCAAGATCCATGGGCTCGCGGCGCTGCGCATCGGCTGGATGTTCGGCTCCGCCCACATCGTCGATGCCGTCAACCGGGTCCGCGGACCGTTCAATGTCTCGACGCCGGCGATGTTGGCCGCGGTCGCGGCGCTCGAGGACACCGCGCATCAGGAGATGTCGAGGACACATACCGAGAAATGGCGCAACTGGCTCTCCGAGGAGATCCGGAAGCTCGGTCTCGAGGTGACGCCGAGCGTGGCGAATTTCGTGCTGATCCATTTCCCTGCCGAGAAGGGCAGGACCTCGGACGAAGCCGATGCCTTCCTCGCCAAGCGCGGATTGGTCCTGCGCGCGCTGAAGAACTATCAGCTCCCGCATGCGCTGCGCATGACCATCGGCACCGAGGAGGCCAACCGCCTCGTGGTCGAGGGGCTGCGCGACTTCATGGCGGGAAGTAAGCCGTGAGCAGCGAGCCCCAGTTTGGGAAAATCGCGCTGATCGGCTTCGGCCTGATCGGCGGCTCGATCGCGCGCGGCGCGCGCGCGCAAGGGCTGGTGAGCGAGATCGTCACCACCGCGCGCTCCGAGAAGACGCGCGCCCGCGTCCGGGAGCTCGGCATCGTCGATGCCGTGGTGGAGAGCAACGCCGAGGCGGCGAAGGATGCCGACCTCGTCATCCTCTGCATTCCCGTCGGGGCCTGCGGCGAGGTCGCCGGAGAGATCGCGGGCACGCTCAAGGCGGGCGCGATCGTTTCCGACGTCGGCTCGGTCAAGGGCGCGGTGGTGCGGGACATGGCGCCGCATCTGCCCGCGGGCGTGCATTTCGTGCCGGCGCATCCGGTCGCCGGCACCGAGCATTCCGGCCCCGATTCCGGCTTCGCCGAGCTGTTCATCAACCGATGGTGCATCCTGACGCCGCCCGAGGGCACGGAGCCGGACGCCGTCGAGAGATTGCGCGCGTTCTGGGCTGCGCTCGGCGCCAAAGTCGAGACCATGACCCCGGACCATCATGATCTCGTGCTCGCGATCACCAGCCATCTGCCGCATCTGATCGCCTACACCATCGTCGGCACCGCCGACGAGCTCGCCCAGGTCACCTCGTCGGAGGTCATAAAATTCTCCGCCGGCGGCTTCCGTGACTTCACCCGCATCGCGGCCTCCGACCCGACCATGTGGCGCGACGTGTTCCTGGCGAACAAGGAGGCCGTGCTGGAAATGCTCGGCACCTTCAACGAGGACCTGTCGAAGCTCACCCGGGCGATCCGCCGCGGCGACGGCGACGCCTTGTTCGAGCACTTCACGCGCACCCGCGCCATCCGCCGCGGCATCGTCGAGATCGGCCAGGATTCGGCGGTGCCCGATTTCGGCCGCCCGCACGCCCAGCTCGGCAAGAAGCCGGGCTGAGCATCATGCCGCAGCCGGCCCGGCGACGCCGCGCCGGCCGATCGCGCCTGCGCCGATTTGCATGGCGACGCCGAGCAGCCACGAGGAGGCGACGACATATTCGAACCCGCCCAGCGCTTCGTCGAACACGAAGCTGTAGATCGAGATCAATGCGGCGACCGTCGCAAGAAAGGTTCCGACCGCACTCAGGAGCTCGACCGGATCGATGCGCGGCCGTGCGGTCGCCGGAGGACGCAGCCGGGGAATGTCGATGCCGAGATAGAATCCGACCATGCCGACCAGCACCATTGTCGCGACGAACGGCGCCGAATCGAACCATTCGGCGTTGACCTTCGTCAGCGCGGCCGCGACGAAAGTGCCGCACATGACGCCCGCCATGGCCAGTCCCGCACGCCCGACGACATGCGCGACCTCGCTGATGAAGATGACGTCATCGATCGCCTCGTCCTTCGTCACCATTTTCCGTCTCCTTCAGTTGAACGGATAGTAGCGGAGCTGGGTCATGACGATGTTGTCATCCGTCTTCGGCGTGCCGCCGACGCCCTGGAAGGCAAAGCGCTGGTTATAGGAATACTGCACGCCTGCCTTGACCGTGCCGAAGCGGCCCTGCCACAGCGTGTCGTAGAGCCCGACGGTGTATTGCCTGATCTCGCGGGTGTTGCCGTTGCAGGTCGCCGCCGGCGAGTTCTCGATGTTGCAGCCGGTGTTGTTGTAAAGCGGATTGCCGTAGCCGAACGGCACGGTGCCGACATCCATGAAGTTCGCCTTGGCGCTTTCGAGCCCGGCGTAGCTGTAGAGATCGAGCGCGGGCGTCGTGTGCCAGATCAGGCCGACTGCCGCAGCGCTGATGGTCAACGGCAGAATGGTGCCGTCCTGCGCCAGCGCCGCATCCGGAAACGGCGTCGCCGTGAAGCGACCGAGCGCGCCATGGGCGCCATAGACCTGCAGCTCCAGCGTTCTCGGAATCAGCTCGGCATTGATGTGGCCGCCAAAGCTCGCGGTATCGATCGTGTGGTTCGCGAAGTTGAAGCGATCGAACATCTGGCGGTACAGCGCCCAGGCCTCGAAGTGCAGACGATAGGGCCCGAGCCGCGGATCCCAGGCTGCCTTCAACGTCACGTCGGGCAGCTGGTTCAGGCTGATATTGTTGGCGTTGTTGAAGAAGCTGCCGCCCGGCGGAGTGAGATTGACGATGACGTTCGGATTGATCACGCCCTGCGGACCTGCCGCAGGCGTGCCGACCGCGGGTGTGTTGCCGCCGAAGAAGGAGGTCTGCGGATTCTCCGCGGACGCCGCAATCTTGAACTCGGGCCCGATATCCTGCCAGACGCGAATTCCGGGTTGCCGCGCCGCAAGGAACCCCGGCACCGATTCGAAGTCGATGACGCCGGGCGCGTCGACGCCGTGTGCATCGATGCCGACCTTGCTCGGTGCATTCAGCGACCACGACTGGCCGGCCAGAACGTGAAAGCCGAGATCGGTCCGATCGAGCTCGACGCTGAGCTGTCGCATGCGCGGATTGAACGAGTTGGTGGCAACCGAGTTTGCGGTCTGCGCCGCGCCCTCGAAGTCGATCTCGCCGTAACCCTGCACCCTGGTCTGAGGATTGAGGTCACCTTCGGCGAGCACCGAGAAGCGGGTCTGCCGCGCCGAGAAGCGCGATTCTGGAATGGCGAAATTCCTGCTCTGGGCGAATGGAATGAAATTGTACACCGAGCCGGTATCGGAGGCGAGATTGCGGGTCCGGTAGATGCCGGTAAGGTCGACCCAGCCGCCGAAAGTCAGCGTGACGCCCTTGTAGCAGATCTTACCCGGCGGACACGGGTCGATGGCTGCGGCCTTGTAGGCCGGCGGTACGGCTGCCGCAGCGTTTGCGGTCGCCTCGATCTGGCGTTCCTTGCGCCCCTGATCATCGACCCGTTGCTCGAGCTGCTTCAGCTTTGCCTTGAGCGCACGTATCTCGGTTGCCGGATCGTCGTCGGCATGGGCCTGACCGGCCACGACCAGAATGCCCCCGACGAGAACGCATCTGAAAAGTCTCACGTGAGTCTCCCACTGGGCGGAAGCAACTCCCCATGTACATCGCACCCCGATCGGGTGTGTGCGTGCTTCCCCGGTTGGCGAGACTTCGATCGCGGCCCAAATATTCGCCGAGCTCCGATGGTTTCAGCATCACGTTTTTCTGCGAAGATGAACGGGAATTTCCCGCCGGTATCGCCGATACGCACGCGACGAACGAACAGCGGTCCATGGCTTCGCGGCGAGCGAAAACAAGAAAATGGGCTCGGCAGGGCATGGCCGAGCCCTGAGTTCACCGCAACAGACGGAGGTTCGCTGCCGATCGCCGCACCCGGATCCGCGGCGTCCGAAGACGGGATTGAAACAGCAGGATCGGCATTCCCGGCGCGCGAGAGGAATATCATTCACACTTCGGCGATCAGGCTCTTGCCTTGTGCGCATGCCGGCTCGACGTCGTCCTCGCCAACGCGAGGACCCATAACCATCGATTGCAGCCGTCGTACGAAGCGCCTCTCTCCGCCTTGTGCGAATGACCAGATCGGTGGTTATGGTGTCCGGCCCGCAGGGGCGTGCAGATGCGGATCAGAACAGCGGCGGGATTTGCGCGACCTTCAGCGGGCCGAGCAGCACGGCGCCGTCGACGAAGCGCAGCGGAAAGCTGCGCGCCTTGCGGCCCTCCAGGGTCGCCTCCTTGCCGAGCGCATTGATGCCCGCGGCGACGCCGGCATTGGCGTTCTGCTTCACGACCTTGCCGAGCCCCGGAATGGCGCGGTCGAGCGCGCCCATCAGCTTGCTGATGTCCTGGCTCTTGACGCCGGGCGCGACGCGGTCGAGCGTCGCCTGCGGCACGCCCTCGTCCAGCATCTTGTCGATGCCGAGCGCCGCAATCACCTTCTCGATGCCCGCGACCGTCATCTGCAGCTCGCCCTGGAGTTGGCCGCTGGCGTTCAATTCGAGCTTGCCGGCCGCGATCGCGACCAGCTCGCCCTGCTCGATTCGCGACTGCTCGATCTCGACCGAGCCGCCGGCCGCCTGCATCTCGCGAAACCGCGCCGGCCAAGGCTTCGGGGCGAAGTCGCTCAGGCCCGAGAGCATCGCCCGCACGTCGCAATTGAACGGCTCGGCGAGCAATGGATGCAGACCCTGGATGCTGCCCTGATTGATCTCCAGCACGCTTTCGATCTTCGGGTGGTCGGCCGGCGATCCCTCGGCGATGCGGCCGTGCAATTCGACGTGCTTGGCGCGCGCCAGCGGCGCCTGCGCCGCTCCGTCGATGCGGTCGATCGCCGGATTGTCGAACACGATCGAGGCGCGTTGCGGCGTGCCGGGCAATCCGATCACGCTGCTGCGGCCGAGGCTCCAGTCGACGGCATAGGCCGGCTTCGCACCGGAATCGGAAATCGTGGCCGGCGCGGTGAACTCGGCGATCACGTGTTTCGGATCATAGACCTGCGCCACGACCAGGATCTGGCCGAGCTGCGCTTTGATCGGGGCCGCACCCTGGGCGGAGCCTTGGGCAGCGGTCTGCGAGACCAGCGTGACGCTCGGCGCATCGCAGCGCACCTCGAGCCGGAATGGGAAGCCGGCCACCGCGCGATGGGCGCAATCGAACACGCGGCCGGACTTCGCCTCCCGGGCACGCCAGGCATCGGCCTGCCCATCGACCTGCGAGGCGGCATAGAACCAGAATGCGCTCCAGGCGATGGCGAGGATCACGACCAGAACGGGCGCGACGAAAACCGGCCAGAGCGGCCGCCTGCGTCGGACAAATGCTATATCGGACATCGGCGACCCTCTGAGCGGCAATTTTGGCAATTAAGCGGTCACGGCGGCGTTAATCAAGTTACCGCATTTTCATCGGCCGCCGGTTTCTGCTAGCTAACAGGAATGAGGTTTCGACGCTCCCAGATGAGGTCGGAACATCGGCCATGCAAGATGTCGTCCATCACTCTTTCCGAGACAGCATTTTCCGAAGGTGACCTCTGGGTGTTCGGCTACGGCTCGCTGATGTGGCGGCCGGGCTTCGAATTCACGGAGCGCGTGCCGGCGCGGCTGATCGGCGAGCATCGCGCGCTCTGTGTTTATTCCTTCGTGCATCGCGGCACGCCGGAAAAACCCGGGCTGGTGCTCGGGCTCGATCGCGGCGGCGCCTGCCGCGGCGTGGCGTTTCGCATCACAGCCGCCAGACGCAAGGACACGGTGGCCTACCTGCGCGAGCGCGAGCAGGTCACCTCGGTCTATCGCGAGGTGATGCGCAGCGTGTGGCTGGAGAACGAGCCGAGGGAGCGCGTCAGCGCGCTCTCCTATGTGGTCGATCGCGGCCATGTGCAATATGCCGGGCGGCTGTCGCTGACCGACCAGCTCCGCCATGTGTTGCAGGGACATGGCAAGTCCGGCGCGAACCGCGACTACGTGCTGTCCACCGTCAAGGCGATCGAGGCGGCCGGTTTTCGCGACGCGCCCCTGCATCAGCTCGCCGCGATGCTGCACGACGGGCATCCGCTGCATCCGCCGCGGGGCGACGATTAGCCGCTCGACGCCACCTCGCCCGGCACCCGGCCGAGCAGTTGCGCCTGCTCGGCCTGGCCGGCGGCGACCAGGCGGTTGGTGGCGTCCTCGATGCTGCTTTGCAGCCGCGGCAGAAACTCCTCGCGCTTCAGGCCCGGCGGGATCGGGTCGAGAAACTCGACCACCAGCGTGCCGGGATAGCGCAGGAAGGTGCGGCGCGGCCAGAACAGGCCCGAATTGAGCGCGACCGGCAGGCACGGCACGCCGCAATCGACATAGGCCATGCCGACACCGGCCTTGTAGGCGGGCGGCGCGCCGGGCGCGGTGCGGGTGCCCTCCGGGAAGATCACGAACTGGCGGCCGTGGCGGACCTCCTCCTCCGCACGCCGCAGCACGGCGAGCAGCGCGCGGCCGCCCTTGCTGCGGTCGATCGCGACCATGTCGGTCTTGATGATGAAGAGCCCGAAGATCGGAATGAATTTCAGCTCGCGCTTGACCACGAAGAACGGCGCCTCGAAGAAGCGCAGCAGCGAGATGGTCTCCCACATCGACTGGTGCTTGGACGCGACGATCAGGGGCCCATTCGGAATCTTTTCGACGCCGCGAAACTCGACCTTGATGCTGCAGATCACGCGCATCAGGAGAATGTTGCTCCTCGCCCACCAGCTCGCAACCCTCAGCATCGCCGCGCGCGGCAGCAGGAAGGTCGGCACCGCGACCAGGGACCAGAACAGGAAGACGACGTAGAACAGGGCGTTGAACACGAGCGAGCGCAGGAAAATCGCGGCCATCGCAACACCCGGTCAGTTGGCTTGCGCCGTCGCGGGACGGTGCGGCGGGGCTGTGCCCGGCGGAAGCTCCGGCGGATCGAGCGTCAGGTCGATGCCGAGATCGGCGAGGTGGACGCGCAGCTCGGCGGCGACATATTTGACATATTCCGACAGCAGCAGCCGCGCCGCGGCGCCGCTGGTCCACCAGGGCTCCTCGCGCCATTTGTCGCCGACCACCGGATAGGCGATGAGCGAAACGTCCGGCATCGCGTGCGACATTTCCACGATCGCCCGCGGCATGTGATAGTTCGAGGTCACGACGATCAGTGATTTGAAACCCCGCTCGCGCGCCCAGCGCCGCGTCTCCGCGGCGTTGCTGCGCGTGTTGACGGCGGAATGATCGAGGTCGACGCAGCAGTTGAACAGCGCCCGGCTCTCCTGCACGGAGCGGGAGATGTCGCTGGCCGCGCTGGTCGGATGCACGCCGGAGATCAACAGCCGCCTGCCGTAGCCTGCGGCCAGGAGCTCCATCGCGTCCGAGACCCGGGACGAGCCGCCGGTGAGCACGACGATGCCGTCGGCCTCGCGGTCGGGTTTCGTCTCCGTCCCGCGCAGCTGCAGCACGAAGCCGACAAAACCGAGTACGGCCGCGGCGACACATGCCGCGAGCAGTCCGCCGACGGCCGCGCGCGACCGTCCACCGCTGGCACGCGGCAGCGCATTCGGCGATATGTCGTCGGACCGCAAAGCCATGCGATGGTTGTCAATCCTCTGCCCCGACCTCTCTTACAGGGTTTTACCGCCAAGGGGTACCCGGCGGGCCTACTCGATCTCGTCGAGCGTGGCGAACAGGGTGCGCCGCGAAGCCCAGGCGGTGATCGCCGCGATCACCACGGCCTGCGCCGCGACCACCAGATAGCCCGAGGGCCGCAGCGAGAAAGTGCCGAGCAGCGCCGTGAACTGATCGCCGACCGGCGTACCGGAGAACCAGCCGGCGATCGACTCGGAAAATCCGAAAAAGAGCATCGCTCCGCCGCCGCCGATCAGGCCGCCCTCGAGGCCGAGCAGGAGGAAATGCCGGAAGAAGCGGTTGGCGATCCAGCCGTCGGCGGCGCCGACGAAATGCAGCACCTCGACGATCGGACGATTGGCGGCCATCGCGCCGCGCGTGGCGAACGACACCGAGATGATGGTGGCGATGATCACCAGCGCGAGGATGCCGACGCCGGCCGCCACCGTGGCGTTCGACATCGTGCGCATGCGTTCGATCCAGGCGCGATGATCGTCGACGCTTGCCGACGGCGCGACCTGGACCACTCTTCCGCGCAGCGCCGTGAGGTCGGGCGCGGTGCCCGGCTGCAAGCGGGCCACGATCACGCGCGGTACCGGCAGATCGTCGAGCGAAAGGCCGCTGCCGAGCCACGGCTCGAGCAGGCCCGCCGATTCGTCCTTGGTGAACGGTTTCACATCGATGATGCCGATCTGCTTGCGCATGGCGTCGGTGACGGCCGCGACGTCGCGCTCGAGGTCGCGGCCGTTCTGCGGACGGACCTGGACGGTGATTTCGCTGGCGACATCCGACTGCCATTCCGCCGCCGACGCGCTGACCAAGAGCACCGCCCCGGTCGTGATCGAGGCGAGAAAGGTCATGATCGCGACCACCGCGACCAGAGCGCGGCCGGCGATCGAGGCACGCGGCACGATCGGCGACAGGTTGCGCGCCTGCGCCGGGACCTGCGGGCGCTCCTGCGCGAGATCCACCAAGGGTTCGGGGTTATTCATAGATGTGCAGACGTCCCTGATGCAGCACCAGACGGCGCGCTTCGTATTGATCCATCAGCGTGATGTCGTGGGTCGCGATGATCACCGCGGTCCCGGATTTGTTGAGCTCGATGAAGAGCCGCAGCAGCCGCCGGCCGAGCGTCGGGTCGACATTGCCCGTCGGCTCGTCGGCCAGCAGCAATTGCGGGCGCGAGATCACCGCCCGGGCGATCGCCGCGCGCTGCTTCTCGCCGCCGGACAGGATCGGCGGCAGCGCGTCCATCCGCTCGCCGAGGCCGACCCATTTGAGCAGGTCGATGACCTCCTTGCGATAGGTCGATTCCTCGCGGCCGATAACTCGAAAGGGCAACGCCACGTTCTCGTACGTCGTCATGTGATCGAGCAGCCGGAAATCCTGCAGCACGATACCGATCCGCTTGCGCAAGTCGGCGACCTCGTCCTTGACGAGCAGCGACACGTCGCTGCCGAACAGATTGACGAGGCCCCGGGTCGGCCGCAGCGACAGGAACAGGAGCTTGAGCAGCGACGTCTTGCCGGCCCCCGACGGCCCGGTCAGGAACTGGAAAGAATGCGGCGGAATCACGAAATTGAGGTCGCGCAGAATCTCCGGCCCCAGTCCGTACCGCAATCCGACATTTTCGAACCGAACCACGCTCAGCTCCGTCCGGGGTTTGGTCCAGCCGGAAACCGGAACCGGAGAATGTCGGCCTCAATTCCCTTGGTCATGGTTTCCGATTCGTTAACGGTCACCTTGT
The DNA here is from genome assembly GCF_019242285.1 of Bradyrhizobium sp. Taxonomy (GTDB): domain Bacteria; phylum Pseudomonadota; class Alphaproteobacteria; order Rhizobiales; family Xanthobacteraceae; genus Bradyrhizobium. The sequence goes on along the minus strand of NZ_JAFAVV010000909.1, from coordinate 5,015 downwards.
AGCATCCCCCGGGTTCCTCGTGGAGAATCGGCTCCGTGCACATTGTTTGCCCCCATTGTACGACCTCTTACGCCATCGACATGGCGACGCTTGGTCCGGGCGGGCGCACCGTGCGCTGCTCCCGCTGCAAGGAAGTCTGGCTCGCACGGCCAGAGGACGCCATTGAGGCGGTGGCAGCCCCGGCGATGGCCGGCGCGACACCCCGCTTGGCCGGACAAGCCGATTCCGCCGCCGAGTGGGAGGCGATGGCCCGCGCGGAAGCCGACGACCCCCCCATCGTCGACAGCCCGCCGATCGCAGGCGACTGGCAGGATGAAGCCTCGGACGCCGCGGACTGGCAAGCGCTCGCCCGCGACGACGCCGAAACGGCCAGCGAAGTGCGGCAGAAAAGCGGCCGGTTCGGCCGAATTTTCAATCGTCCGCCACGAAATCGAGCCGCCGGCCGGCCGCTGATCAACCTTCCCACCGCCAGCGCCCCTATGGCGGCGCTAGTGCTGGCCCTGATCATCTGGCGCGCCGACGTCGTGCGGCTGATGCCGCAGACCGCCGCCTTTTACAAGCTGGCCGGGCTCGAAGTGAACCTGCGCGGCGTGCTGTTCAAGGACGTGAGGGTCACATCCGAGACCGTCGAAGGTAAGCCCGTGCTGGTGATCGAGGGTGTCATCGTCGGAGAAGCCCGCAAGGCGGTCGAATTGCCGCGGCTGCGCTTCGCCGTCCGCGACGCGCAGGGCACCGAAATCTATGCCTGGAATGCCGTGCTGGAGCAGACTGTCCTGAAGCCGGGCGAACGCGCCTTCTTCAAGTCGCGTCTCGCCTCGCCGCCGGCCGAGGGCCGCAGCATCGACGTCCGCTTCTTCAACCGCCGGGATATCGCCGGCGGCAGTGCGTAATGTCGTGTCCAGAGGCATGATCCGGGAACGCGCGTTGCGATTTTTCCGCCAAGATCATGCACAATCAAGCAACCGGAGCGCGATGGCGATTCGATCCCCTCGGCTTCAGAAGCTACCGTCGCCAATGGTTCGAACCCCATGCCCCGTGTCCTGATCGCCGATGACGAAGATTCCATGCGGAGCCTGGTCGCACGCGCGATCGCGATGGACGGCCACGACACCGTCACCGCACAGGACGGCGCCGAGGCGCTCGACATCCTGACCCGCGAGGACGGCGCTTTCGACCTGCTCTTGACCGACATCCAGATGCCCATCATGGACGGGATTGCCCTGGCGCTCTCGGCGGCGCGCGATTTTCCCGGGCTGACCATCCTCCTGATGACGGGCTTTGCCCACCAGCGCGAGCGCGCCTGCAACCTCGACGCCATCGCCCATGACGTGATCACCAAGCCATTCTCGGTAGCCGATATCCGAACGGCCGTCGCCGACGCACTGGCGGCGCGGCGGGCCTGAGACTTATCGAGCTGGCCATTGCCGGAAACCGGGCGAAACCGCCTCAATAGTCCTTCAACAGCCGCTCGATGTAGTCGAGCTCGATCTGCGGCCGCGACGGGTCGCCCAGGCGGCGGCGCAGTTCCTCCAGTATCCGGCGCACCCGCTGTACGTCCATCTCGCCCGGGACCATCTTGGACAGCTCGTCGTAGTCGTGCGAGCGCAGCGGCCGGCCGAGCGGATCGGTGCCGTTCTGCCCGGCCTGCTGCCGGCCGGCCCGGTTGCCGGGACCATCGCCCTGCCCGTCGCCGTCACCCTGCTGCATCGCATCCGCCAGGTTCTGGGCGCCCTTGCGCAAGGCATCCAGCGCCTTGCCCTGCGAATCCACCGCAGCGTCGGCATTGCCCTCGCCAAGCTTCCCGGTGGCGTCGCCCATGGCGTTGTCGGCCTCGCCGAGGCTGTCCTCGCCGTCGCCCTGATCGGCGTCCTCGTCACCCTGCTGGCCTTGTCCCTGGTCGCCGCGCTGGCCCTTCTGACCGCGCTGCCCCTGCTGGCCGAGACCACGCTTGGCAAGCTGGTCCTGCAACTGCTTGAGCCGGTCGCGCAGGCCCTGTTGATCCTGCTGCAGGTCGCCCATGCTCTGGTCGCCCTGATCGCCCTGCTGCTGCTTGCCGCGCATGCGGTCGCGCCGCGAGTCCTGGCCCTGCTTGAAGGTCTTGTCGCGCAACTGCTGCTGCTTGCGTATCATGTCGCCGAGCTCGTTGAGCGCCTGCTCCATCTCGTTGTCGCCCGACTGGCCCGGCTGCGCCATCTGCAGGTTCTCCAGCATCTGCGCGAGCTGGTCGAGCAACTGCTTGGCGGCGTCCTTGTCGCCGGAGCGCGACAATCGCTCCAGACGATCGATCATGTTGTTGAGGTCCTGCTGGCGCAGGAATTTGGTGTTGGGATCGAGCGGACGGGCGAGCTGCTGCGGATTGTTGCGGAACTGCTCGGCGAGCTGGCGCATGAAATTATCCAGCGCCTGGCGCAGATCCTGGGTGAGCTTCTTGATCTCCTCGTCGCTGGCGCCGCGCTCCAGCGCCTGCTTGAGCGCGTCCTGCGCCGCACGCAGCGCCTTGTCGACGTCCGTGATGTCGCCGTCCTCGATGGTGACGGCCAGTGCCCAGAGGCTTGCGACCACGATGCGCAACGCGTCGTCGGTGCGGGCGGCCTCGAGCTCATGCGCGATGTTGTAAAGGCCCAGATAGTGACCGGTCTCGTCCGGCATGAACAGCTCCGGCGCGATCATCATCGCGTCCAGCGCGTCATGGACGTCCGAGCTCTTGTTGGCGTCGAGCGCCAGCATGCGCCGCTGCTCGATCAGCGCTCGCGACAGCGGCTTGGTGAACAGCCGCTCCGGCAGGCGCATGTTGAACGGCTCGCTCTTGCCCTCGTTGCCGGCTTCGTCCTTGGCCGTGAGCGTCAAGGCGACGTCGGCGCCGGCATAGGGGTCCTCGCTGAGGTCCTTCATGGTCTGGCCGACGCCGTTCCGGGTCCGCGCATTCGGCAGCACCAGCGCAAATTGCGGCGGGGTGAACAGCGGCCGTGCCGCCTGCGCTCCCTCCGGCGTCTCCTTCGCCCGCGCGGCGAAATGCGCCTGGGCTTCGGTGACGCCGTAATCGTCCTCGAGCTTGTAGGACATCTGCAGCGAGCCGCGGGCCTGCCGCTCCGGGTCTTTGGCCAGTGCGATGGTCGGCGGGCGGTCGGGGATGGCCGTGAATTGCCATTGCGGCTGCCCGGAGGGTGCTCGCACCTGCACGCTGCCGTCGCCCGCAATTGCAAAATGCTTCTCGTTGGTGCCCTTGGGGGCCTGCTCAGCCGCCGCAGCCTCGGTTATGCCTCCGCTGGAGACGGCGTCGAGCGTGCCGCCGCTGGAGCGCACGATCAGTGTCGACCCCACCGGGACCGACATCGGCCCGTTGCCTGCGTTCGCCGCCTCCTTGTTGGCGGCCGACAGAATGATCGGCGGTTTGGCGGTGTACAGCGGCGGGGTCACCCAGGCATCGACCCTGACCGCAGTCGGCGCAAGCACGCCGTTCCAGTCGAACGCCGCCTGCAGCCGCATCAGCCGCTCGTCGCCCGCTGCGAAAAAGGCCGCCACCAGCAGCACAACGACCAGCCCGCGCAGCGCCCAGGGATCGTGGAGAGGAAGCCGGGGCCGCGGAAGGCCGGCGCGGATGCGCTTGATCGAGGCGAGCGTGCGCTCGCGCTGCGCCTGCCATAGCGCCAGCGCGACCGGATCCTGGGAGGCCAGCGTATCGGTCAGCGCGGTCGCGGGCCGATGGCTGATGCCGGAGCCGCGATCCAACCGGCCGAGCGCCTGCGTCCGGCTCGGCCAGCGGAACCGCAAGGCCGGCCACAGCGCCGCCAATGCCAGCAGCAGAAACAGGCCGACTCCGACCGCACGGCCGACGAAAGGCACCGACAGCCACAGCCCGGCCCAGGACACCGCCAGAAATAATCCGCCGACCGTCAGGAGGCGCGCCAGATGCGGCCAACCTCGCTCCCATGCGATGGCGTATCTGGCCCGATTCAGGGCCTCGTCCAGCCTGAGCCGCGCAAGCGCGTCTGGATCGCGCGCCGGCTTTGAGGGGTCGGGGTTGGTGCCGCTCAACAATCTCTCCGGGTTTACCTGACTGTGACACTAACACAACGGCGGCAGTTGGGCATCCGTCGCAAGACGGTATCCCACACCCAGGAATACGCATAACACGAAGGCGTGACTGCGCTTGGCCGACCCCCTAAGTTTCGCCCCGCCAAACCTGCGAGAAGGGAAACGCAATGGACCAGAAGACCTATGACAAGGGACTCGAAATCCGCAAGGCCGTGCTCGGCGAGGCCTATGTCAGCAACGCGCTCAAGAACGTCGACAGTTTCAACGGGCCGTTCCAGGATCTGCTCAACGAATATTGCTGGGGCTCGGTGTGGGGCCGCGAGGAGCTGCCGCGCAAGACCCGCAGCATGCTCAACATCGCCATGATCTCCATCCTCAACCGGCCGCACGAATTGCGCGCGCATCTGAAGGGCGCGCTCACCAACGGCGTCACCCGCGACGAAATCCGTGAGATCCTCATGCAGGTCGCGATCTATGCCGGCATGCCGGCAGCGGTCGACAGCTTCCGCATCGCGCGCGAAGTGTTCGCCGAGATCGACAAGGCCTGATCATTCACGCCGTCATTGCGAGGAGCGACCTGTCCGCCGAAGCTCGAAGAGCGAAGGCAAGCGACGGAGCAATCCAGACCGTCTCCGCGGGAGCAGTTCTGGATTGCTTCCGCCTTCGCCAAGGCTTCGCGGACGCGTCGCTTTCGCTCGCAATGACGAGAAGGAGAAAGACAAAGCATGGAAATCGGATTCATCGGGCTCGGAAAGATGGGCTTCCCGATGGCCCGCCGGCTGGCCGAGGCCGGCCACCAGCTCGTGGTGTTCGACACCCGCAAGGACGCGATGGATCAGCTCGCGGCGCTCGGCGCAGCGGGTGCGGCCTCGCCGAAAGCCGTCGCCGATCGCACCGAGACGGTCATGGCGAGCCTGCCCTCGCTGCAGGCATCGCTCGATGTCGCGACCGGCAAGGACGGCGTGATCGAAGGCAGCCGC
>NZ_JAFAVV010000903.1 GCF_019242285.1 Bradyrhizobium sp. | reverse complement strand
ACCGGCATGTTCCGCGACAATCCGGCCGAGCAGCAGCGCTTCCTGTCCATGGTGCGCGGGCAGCACGGGTAGCCTGTCTTCCGGTAGGGTGGGCTAAGCTGTCGCGGTCGCTCGAAGAGCGAACGTGGAAGCGTGCCCACCATGAAGAGCAATCGGTTTGAGAGATGGTGGGCACGGCGCTTTGCGCCTTAGCCCACCCTACAGCCTTCCCAGGGTGAGCCGTGTCCGTTTCTAACACTGTTGATGACCGCGAGGAGGGGCTGGCGCTGAACCCCAAATTCGACGCGTCGGGCCTCGTGACCTGCGTCACGACCGACGCTTCGAGCGGCGAGGTGCTGATGGTCGCCCATATGAACGAGGAAGCGCTGCGCCGGACCATCGCGAGCGGCGACGCCTGGTATTTCAGCCGCTCGCGCAACGCGCTGTGGCGCAAGGGGGAGACGTCGGGCCAGATCCAGCACGTGGTCGAGCTGCGCCTCGATTGCGACCAGGATGCGGTCTGGATCAAGGTCGAGCAGCAGGGGGCCGCCTGTCATACCGGCCGGCGCTCCTGCTTCTACCGCAAGGTGGAGACGGCCGAGGGGGGGCCGCGGCTCGCCTTGGTCGATGGTGAGCGGCTGTTCGATCCCAAGGACGTCTATCGGAAGTAACCGACGCGCAGTCGCGGCGTGGGTCTTAACCCCGCATTAACCATGCCGGCCGCAGGGTAACGCGGCGCCGGAGCGTCTTTCGGGAGAAAGGATGCTCGGGCGACATCGTGGCGGTTTCCCGGGGAGCGGGCACCAGGCGTAATGTCAGTCGACACATCAAATGCCGCGGCGGGCTCCGTCGTCGATCAGGCGCGCACGCGTGTTGCCGGCGCGATCAAGCAGGCGGCCAATGCCGTTGGCGCCAGCTTCGAATACATGCTCGCCACAGCCAAGATGGAATCCGATTTCAATCCGGGCGCGGGCGCCTCGACCTCGTCGGCGCACGGCCTCTATCAGTTCATCGAGCAGACCTGGCTCGGCACGGTCAAGGAAGCGGGCGCGCAACTGGGCTACGGCCAGTATGCCGACGCCATCACCAAGACGGCGTCGGGCGACTACACCGTCTCCGATCCCGGTATGCGCAAGGAGATCATGAAGCTGCGTGACGATCCGGTTGCCGCTTCCGCGATGGCGGCGGTGCTGACGCAGTCCAACAGCTTCCAGCTCACGGGCAGGATCGGCCGCCGTCCGACCGACGGCGAGCTCTACATGGCGCATTTCATGGGAGTAGGCGGCGCGGCGAAGCTGATCAACGCGGCCGAGGACAGTCCGAGCGCATCCGCCGCCCGGTTGTTTCCGGGCGCGGCGGCAGCGAACCGCTCGATCTTCTACGACCATCAGGGCCGCGCGCGCAGCGTCTCCGACGTCTATTCCGTGCTGAGCGCCCGCTATGCCGGCGCGGCCAATTCGCCGGTGACGCAGAAGGCGCTCGCGATGTTCGGCAATGCGCCGCCGAGCCAGACGGTCGCAAGCGCCGCGCCGCCATCGGCCGCCGCAATCGACAGCGCCTCTTATCTTTCCAGCTTTCCCGACATTCAAGCCTCGGCACCCGTTACCGTCGCATCGGCTGCCGATCCGGGTAGCGCCGCACCGCCCGGCAGTGATCCGATGTTTCGCTCGCTGTTTCAGGTCGACGACAAGTCGCAGCCGGTCTCGCCGAAGGTCCGCGAGCTGTGGGGCGGCTCGAGCTCGCTGACATCAGTCGTGGCTTCGAGCAACGCGCCGCCGCAGCCCCTCGATCTCTTCAGTGACCGCAACGGCACCTTCAGCAGTTGACGGCCAAGCCAAAAAGTTAACGACCACGTCCGCGGGCGAATAAGCGCGCGCGCAAGTGTGGACGTATGCTTGTGCTATTCAGGGTAGAGGATTAGCCTGCCGCGGCGTTTTCATCACTGCTGGAGGCTACCATGTCCCTTAACGTGAAAGCGTACAACAACGGTGATCATATCAGTCTGATCTGGCTGCCGACGGATCGGAAGCCCATCCCGGGCTGTCGAGGCTTTGCGATTCGCCGCCTGGAGCAGGGAGGTGCGGAGACTTATCTGCACGGCTTCGTCGGCTTCTCCGATACCGACAAGCTCGCCACAACTGGGCCAGCGAGATCCTGAACCAGGGCGTCCACATCCACAGCAAGGCCATCGTGATCGACCCGTTCGGCGACAAGCCCGTGGTGATGACGGGATCGCACAATCTCGGCTTCAAGGCCTCGAGCAAGAACGACGACAATCTGATGATCGTCGAGGGCAACGCCAAGCTCGCGGCGGCCTCTCCCGCCAATATCATCGCGATCTACCAGGCCTATCGCTGGAACTCCTATGTCGAGCAGCACCGACAGGATCCGAGGGCGTTCCATGCGCTGCTCGACAACGACACCTGGCAGCAGGGCCATTTGACGGGTGACGAACTGGCCGAACTCACCTTCTGGATGGGCATGCCGCCTGCCGCGGCCGCAACCAAGACTGTCGCGGCCGAGCCGGCGCGTCACGTGCCGGAGCTGACGCCCTCCGCCGCCGGCGCGACGAAGCGGCGCGCGCCGACCCACATCAAGCGCGCGGCGGCGCGGCAGAAGGCCGGCCCGGTCAAGACCAGGCTTCCGGGGCGAACGAAGAAATAGGCCCAACGGGAGCCGCTATGCTCTCCGCGATTCGCAGCAGCACGGAAAAACGGGGCGTCGCGGCGCCCCGTATTGTTGCGGGCGCGACCAGCAGGATACCGCCCGACTCCGCGCCTCTTAACAAAAGGGCAATGAAACCAGTCGGTTATGGTGAACGCTTTGTTAAGCGACGTGGTTTATTTTGTCTTCAGGTGACATCGGGTCACCTCGTCGTCTTCGTTGCGTAGCGGCAGGGCCATGATCGTTCGCCAGTTCATCAGTTGGGTCAGGACCGCTTCCGCCGGTGTGCGGGCGGATGCCACACGGGCGTTGGCACAGGCCTGGCTCGTTTCCGATCTGTCCGCAGAGGACCGCGCGGCGGCGGAGAGCGCGCTTCTGATGCTGCTCGACGATCCCTCGCCGCTGGTGCGGCAGTCGATGGCGGAGGTGTTCGCGCGCAGCGCCGAGGCGCCTGCGGCGATCGTGCAGGCGCTGGCCGTGGACCAGCCGTCGGTCGCCCTTGCCGTGCTCGAACATTCGCCGCTTCTGATCGATGCCGATCTCGTCGACATCGTCGCGACCGGCGACTCCGAGACGCAATGCGCGATCGCCCGGCGTATCCACCTGCCGGCTCCCGTCGCTGCAGCGATCGCCGAGGTCGGAAGCGCCGCGGCGGCGCTGGAGCTGATCGAGAACGCCTATGCCGAGCTCGCGCCGTTCTCCTGGGATCGCATCGTCGAGCGCCATGGCCGTCTCGCGGCGATCCGCGAGTCGATGCTGGTGCTCGAGGATCTGCCGGCGGCGACCCGCGCGGCGCTGGTCGCGAAGCTGTCGGAGACGCTGGCGCAATTCGTGGTTGTCCGCAACTGGCTCAGCCCGGACCGGGCGGAGCGGATCGCGAGCGAGGCGCGCGACCGCTCCACTTTGAACATCGCGGCGCGCTCCCGCGGCGATGAGATGCGCGGCCTCGTCCAGCACCTGCGCGCGACCTCGCAGCTCACCGCCGGTCTGATCCTGCGCGCGCTGTTGTCGGGCAATCTCGAACTGTTCGACGCGGCGCTCAGCGAATTGTCCGGCGTGCCGCAGCCGCGCGTTTCGGCGCTGCTGCAGGATCGCGGCAGCGCGAGCCTGCATGCACTGCTGCGGCGCGCAGGCCTGCCGGAGTCGACTTTCGCGGCCTTCCGCGTCGCGCTGGAGGTCTGTCAGGAGAACGGTTTCGTCGACACGGATGACGGTGCCGCGCGCCTCCGGCGCAAGATGGTCGAGCGCGTGCTGACCCATTGCGCGGGTGACCGCGAGGCCGCCGAGCCGCTCCTGATCCTGCTGCGGCGTTTTGCGACCGAATCCGCCCGCGACGAGGCACGACGGTTCTGCGACGATCTGGCGGCGGAAGAGACGCTGATGCCGCTCCATGGCGAGCTGATTGCCGCCTGATCTCCACGTAGCATCCGGACGGCTGGGCGCCATGGCCGGCGCTTCGAGCGCTGACGCGGCGTTCAACCGTGCAGGATCGTGTGGCGGAGAGGGCGGCGCCTATTCGGCCGGCACGATGCTCGGCGCCATGATCGCCTCGAGGTGCTCGGGGCGATCGCGGTTCACGTGCATCAGATATTCGTCGGCGACGCCGCGCAGGCGCCGACTGAGCTCGCCGGCGGTGGCGGCGGTGCCGCGCCTGGTATTGTCGTGCACCATCGCCTGGATGGCGTTGACGTGATGCTTGATCAGCTCGGGCGGCACCTTCTCCAGATCGGGCGCGTGCTCGATGATCCGGCACAGGCTGTCGGCGGCCGCCGCGGCGGAAGGATAACCAAAGGTGGCCGCTCCGCCCTTGATGTCATGGGCGGCCCGAAACAGCTCCTCGGTGGCTTCGTTCGTGAAGCCGTCCGCGAGAAGGGCGGCGTAAGCGGCCGTGAGCCTGCTGGTTTCGTCCTGCATCCAGTTCTTGAACTCGCCGGACAGGCCGGCCAGCGCCTTCTCGGCGCGGGCGACCGGATCGTCGAGATCGGTTTCCGGCACGCGCTTCAGCACCTTGCGCAGCGGATTGGGCTGGGTGATCACGTGGTGGGTCGCGAAGGTCTTGACTTCGACACCCTTGCGGTTGGCCATGATCGCTTCCTTCGCGCGCTAGACGGCTGAACGTGCCTTGTCGAGCAGCGACGGCTGCTGCAACACCTCGACCTCGCCACCGGTGCGGCGCTCGGGGCCGATATAGGCATTGTTGTTGTTGCGCCGCCGGTCCGGACCGAAATAGGTCTTGGTCTTGATGAACGGGCGCGGATTGGCGACCACGTTCATGATCCGCTGGTAGAGGCCCTTCGCCGAGATCGGCTTGGCCAGGAATTCGGTCACGCCGGCGTCGCGGGCATAGGTCACGCGGCGCTTCTCGGAGTGGCCGGTGAGCATGATGATGGGCGCGTAGGGATTGCCCTTCGATTCCGGTTGGCGGATCATTTGCGCGAGCTCGAGCCCGTCGAAGATCGGCATCGACCAATCGGTGATGACGATGTCGGGCACGTAGTGGGTGTACATTTCCAGCGCCGTGGCGCCGTCCTCGGCTTCATAGGCCTCGCGTGCGCCGAACGAATGCAGCAGCGTCCGCAGGATGCGGCGCATGTGCGGGTTGTCGTCGCAGACGAGGAAGCGCAGCTTGTTGAAATCGATACGGAACATGGCGACCTGGGCACGTGGGATGCCAGGGTCAATCCTATCGCGATCATGGTTAACGAACCATTGCGGTCGGCGGCCCGCGGCCGCGCTCTTTGCCCGATAGTGAAGGAACCGCGATCAATAACCGAACTGCTCGCGCAGAATGCGCTCCTCGAGGCTGTGGCCGGGGTCGAACAGCATCCGCATCGAGATCGTCTTGTCGGACAGGACCTCGACGCGGGAGACCTCGCGCACCTCGTCGTGGTCGGCGACCGCGGCAACCGGACGCTTGTCGCCTTCGAGAATCTCGATCGTCACATAGGCCGTGTTGGGGAGCAGCGCGCCGCGCCAGCGCCGCGGCCGGAATGCGCTGATCGGGGTCAGCGCCAGGAGCTGGGCATTGATCGGCAGGATCGGCCCCTGCACCGAAAGATTGTAGGCGGTCGATCCGGCCGGGGTCGCCACCAGGATGCCGTCGGCAATCAGCTCGGGCATGCGTTCCTGCTCGTCGATCAGGATGCGCAGCCGCGCCGCCTGGTAGGTCTGTCGGAACAGATAGACCTCGTTGATGGCGTGGTGGATATGGATGGCGCCCTGCATGTCGGTGGCGCGCATCAGCAGCGGGTGGATCAGGGATTCGCGGGCGGCCGCAAGCCGGCCGGGCAGGTCATCGGTCGAATATTCGTTCATGAGAAAGCCGACGGTGCCGCGGTGCATCCCGTAGATCGGCTTTCCCGTGCGCAGGTGCTGGTGCAGCGTCTGCAGCATCAACCCGTCGCCGCCGAGCGCCACGACGATATCGGCATCCGCCGGGTCGCAATTGCCGTAGAGCTCGGTGAGCTTGGCAAGCGCCGCCTGCGCCTCCGCGCCCGCGCTCGCGACGAAGGCAATGTTCTGGTATCGCTTGGGCTTACTCATCCAACACTCGAATCCGCCATTGACGATCCGCCGCCGAGGCCGCCCCATGGGCGTGCCGCGCGTCGTCTATACGACCTTGCCATCGCTTGTCGAGATCACAAAAGGCGGGCGGCCGGCGTCCAAACGAAAAGGGCGGCCGTTTGAGGGCCGCCCTGCTGCATTCGCTCGAAATCGCCGATCAGTATTTCGCGACGATCGATTCAGGCGAGAACCTGTAGTTCACACCGATCTTGACCTGGCTGACCCAGGAGCGATCGGTCAATGTGGTGGTGCCGTCGGTCGCGAGGGCGCTGTGCCGGTCGAAGGACAGGAAGTCGTACTCGCCCTTCGCCGACCAGTTGTGCCCGAGATCGAACTCGGAGCCGAATCCCCCCGTCCAGCCGACCCGCGTGTACCACGGTGTGCTGAAGCCGCCGGTCACGGCGCCGGCCTGGTTGAGGCAGGAGCGGGTGCCGCCATTGCCGGTCAGCGTCGAGCCGGTCGGTCCATAGATGCAGTTCACCACGGTGCTGGAGTCTTCGAACGCCGCGCCGCCCTTCACATAGAACAGGGTCCGGTTCCAGGCATAGCCGACACGGCCGGTCACCGTCGCCATCCAGTTGGTCTTGTCCTCGACGGTGAAGAAGGCGGGGCTGAAGCCGACGCTTGCGCCCAGGGCGTCGAGACCATCGGCGGTGCCGGCGGTGCGGCCGCCATGGACGTTGGCGGCGCCGATATCACCTTCGACACCCACCACCCAGTTGTTGCTGAACTGCTTGTTGTAGCCGGCCTCGACGCCGCCGAGGCCGCCGGCCACCCAGGGCCGATTGCCGGCGATCGTGGAGGGCGCGCCGTCGAACCGGATATCGGTGCGGCCGTCGGCGACGCCGGCGAAGCCGCCGACGTAGAAGCCCGTCCAATTGGTCGGGCCCACATAGGCATGGGGTGGCGCCTTGACCTTGACCGGCATGACCGAAGCGATCATTTCGGGCGTGAACTGATAGCGAATGCCGGCATTGGCGGTCCAGCCGTCGATGTTGTCGCCATTGCGGTAGTCGCCGCGCACGAAGCCGAGCCAGCCGGTGTTGACGATCTGGGCCGCTACGCCCAGCGAATATTGTCCGTAGGTGCCGACCCGTGAGGTCGAGGTCTGCTGCGAAAACACGCTCGGTACGGTGGGGCCGGCGCCGCCGTTGAGGGTGAGGAAGGAGCCGTTCGGCAACGAAGAATAGTTGGAGACGACGTTGCCGGCGAATTCGTGGAAGACGCTCACCGAGGCAAAGGGCTGCCAGATGATCCGGGGCGTCTCGATCGTTCTGCCGACGCGCAGGCTCAACCGGCCGATCTCGCTCTCGACGTCGTTGGTCTGGACCAGACCCGGTATCGGAAGCGCCGCGTTGCCGGGATTGATGAAGCTGTCGATCGACGTCCTGGAATAGATGAAGCCGGCCGACGGCTCGGCGAACCAGCCGTTGTGGAGATCGAAATTGTAGCCGGCCGATGTCGAAATCGAGAAGCCGTGGGCGCCGATCGGCTGATTGAAGAAATTGAACGGCGTATTGTTGAGACGGATATTGTAGAATTCCTCGCGGAACATCACGTCGGCGAAGAAGCGGCCCTTGGTGGCAACCAGATAGGTCCCGAGGAACGGCACCTGGATATCGTTGCTGAAGCCGTTGTTGTCACTCTCTTTCGAGCCGAGATAGCCGGCCGTGGTGCCGAGATGGACGTTCCAGCCATTCCAGTTGAGGCGTGAAATGTCGGAGCCGACCTGCACACCGGCGAAACTGTCGTGAGTGCTGTTGTTGCAGGTGGTGCTCGAGCTGTTCACGAGACCACCTCCGACGGTGGACGTGCTCGCGGAGGTCGAGGTCGATTTCAGATTGACCTCGCCGCCGATGGCGCGCGCCCATACGCCGCCGCCGGGCTGATCGGGGCTCGGACTGGGCGGTGCGGAAACGAACGCGCTGCCCTGCTGGGCAAGGAATGCGGTCTGGACGTTTCCGATCGTGCCGGCGATCGCGGCAGCGGCCGCCCCCGGGGGGATCGCCAGATTGCCGATATTGTCGATCGTAAGCCGCGAATTGGGATCCTGAGTGGTGGAGCAATTCTGTGCCCACGCGGCCGGTACTGCCGATAACCAGGCGACGCCCGCAATGCCACCGAGAAGCAAGCTCTTGCGGCCTCGCGCGCCAAGTGATCGCGCCATCATATTCGCCCCCAACATTTCAACCAAAGAATCGAACGACAAACTGCTACTTGCGGCCACAACTTAGTTCAGCGGGTTTCGGCCCGGAAGTCGTGAGCGGCGGCGCGCTTGCTGTGCTCTTGTGAATTCCTATCTTTGTACCATTAGGGCAACAGAGAGGCAGGGGCGACGTACTCCCAACAGAGGAGAGACGTACTCTCAAGAGAGGAGAGACGTACTCTCAAGAGAGGAGATTTGTGCACGGCTACGTGACCTGGATCGCCAAGCTGCCGGACCCGCGTGGCGGTATCTTGCGGCAAGTCGCCGATTGTCGGCTGCGGCGCGGCGGGTTATCGTCGAGTCTCCGAATACATGAAGCGTTGCCACATATTCCTGTGAGTGTATTTCCTAAGAGGGGTCGGCGCGGCCGAGAACGGGCTGGCGTGGATTGCAGATGATCAGACGCCTTTTTCCAGCGGCGGCAACGATCGGGGCGGCCATCTTCGCGATGGCTTTCGCGTCCGACGCCGCATGGGCGGACAAGCGCGTGGCGCTGATCGTCGGCAATTCGAGCTATCAGGCCGTGCCGCAGCTCCCGAATCCCTCACGCGACGCCAACGCCGTCGCCAAGATGTTCAAGGATGCCGGCTTCGATTCGGTCGAGTTGCAGCTCGACGTCGGCAATCTCGAGTTCAAGCGCGCCATCCGCCGATTCGAGACCACGGCCGACCAGGCCGACATTGCCGTCGTGTACTATGCCGGTCACGGGCTCGAGATCGGCGGCACCAATTATCTCATTCCGACCGACGCCAGGCTCGCCAGCGACCGCGATGCCGATGACGAGGCTATCCCGCTTGAGCGGCTCGTTTCTTCGGCCGATGGGGCGAAGCGGCTGCGGCTGGTCATCCTCGATGCCTGCCGCGACAACCCGTTCGTCAGGACCATGCGGCGGGAGAGCAAGGTGGCGAGCCGCGGCGTGTCCGGCGGTCTCGGCCGCGTCGAGCCGACCTCGACCGACACCCTGATCGCCTATGCGGCGAAGGCAGGGTCGACCGCGGATGACGGCGATGGCCAGCACAGCCCGTTCACGACCGCGATCCTGAAGAATCTTCCCGTGCCCGGCCTCGACGTCCGGCTGGCCTTTGGCCGTGTCCGTGACGAGGTGTTGAAGACGACTGCGAACCGACAGGAGCCGTTCGTCTACGGCTCGCTCGGCGGCGGCAACGTCTCGCTGGTGCCTGCGCCGGCGGTGCCGCAGGAGGTGCCGGTCACCGAGGTGAAATCCGACTATGAGCTGGTGCAGAAGATCGGCACCCAGCGGGCCTGGGAGGTGTTTCTGGGCACCCATCCGACCGGCTTCTATGCCGAGCTCGCGAAAGCCCAGATCGAACGGATCAAGACCCAGCCGGTCAATCCGCCGCCGGGGCCGCCGAATGTGGTGCTGGCGGCCTTGCCGCCGCAGCAGGCGCCATCGGTGAGCCGGGACGCGTCGTCCAAGGAAGCGATCGAGTGGGACAGGGTGAAGGACGCCACCGACCCGGCCGCGCTGCAGAAATTCATCAAGCGCTTTCCGGACTCGCCGCTTGCGGCCAACGCCCAGCAGAAGATCGACGTGCTGAAGAAGGCCGCACAGGAGCGTGAGGATCAGGCGCGCGCGGCGCGCGAGGCGGCGCAGAAGGCCGCCGAGGAGGCCAGGCGCAAGGCGGAGCAGGAGAAGGCCGAGCAGGCGGCGCAGAAGAAGCGCGAGGACGACGAGCGGCGCGCCCGCGAGGCGGAGGCCGCCGAGAAGGCCAAGGCCGCCGCGGCCCAACTCGCCGCGCAGAAGAAGCGCGAGGAGGAGGAGAAGCACGCCGCCGCCGCCGAAGCTGTGCGGCAGGCGAAGGAAGCCGAAGCCGCGCGCAAGGCCCAGGAGGCCAAGGACAAGGCCGAGCAGGCCGAGCGCGAGAAGGCGGCGGCCGAAGCCGCCGCGGCGCGTGCCGCTGCCGAGAAACAGGCCTCCGCCGCCGAAGCCGCGCGGCAGGCGAAGGAAGCCGAGGCTGCACGCAAGGCGCAGGAGGCCAAGGACAAGGCCGAGCAGGCCGAGCGCGAGAAGGCGGCGGCCGAAGCCGCAACGGCACGTGCCGCTGCCGAGAAACAGGCGAAGGAAGCCGAGGCCGCGCGCAAGGCCCAAGAGGCCAAGGAGAAGGCCGAGCGGGCCGAGCGCGAGAAGGCGGCGGCCGAAGCCGCTGCGGCGCGTGCCGCCGCCGAGAAACAGGCGAAAGAGGCCGAAGCCGCGCGCAAGCAGGCCGAACTCGCAGCCGCCAAGGAAGCTGCCTGCAAGGACGAGCAGGGCAGGTTCGACGCCATCCTCGCCAGGGGCAGCGAAGGCTCCGGCATCAACGATCTGAAGGGCTTCTCCAAGACCGTGACCTGCGGACGGCTCGGACCGGCGGTGATTGCCGCGCTCGACCGCTTCAACGCCGAGGCGACGACACGCGCGGCCAATGAGCCCAACTCGCCGCAACTCCTGCGCTCGGCGCAGGGCGAATTGATCAGACTCGGTTGCTTCACCGGCAAGGCTGACGGGGCCCTGGCATCGACCCAGGCGGCGCTGAGCCGCTATCTGTCGATCGAGGGACAGCGCAGCGCCAATCCGGCGGTGACCAAGGACGCGGTCGCCGAGTTGACCAAGCACGCCACCCGGGTCTGCCCGATCGAGTGCAAGAGCGGCGAAACCCTGAAGGGCGATACCTGCGTCGCCGACCAGAAGCCCGCGGCGCCGCCGGCCGCTGCCTCGCGCAAGCACGACGAGAACGAGGACAATGTGCCTTCCCGCCGCAAGCACGCCAGCCGCGAGGCCGAGCGCGAGCCGCCGCCACGGCGGCAGAAGCCCGCACAAGTTGAGGCGCCGCAAGTCCGCCAGCAGGCGCTGGCGCGGCCGAGCATCGTCCCCAGTGCCGGGGGCGGCGCCCACACGATGATCGGCGTTGGCTTCTGATGTGCAGATTGTTAAGGTGAATCATTGAGCCCGAACGGCGGGGGCGCTCGCTCGGGCTTGTAACCGTGAGGATTGGTGGGATGCAGAGCACTCCGCGCATGATCTCGTTGTTCGCCGCGGCCGGAATTGCGGCCATGCTGTCGGGCGGCGCGCCTGCCATTGCCAGGGACCCGGTCGCCGCCAGCGATGCCGTGAGAGCCGCCTTCGCGATGGAGCGGCATCATCTGCATCTGCCGGTACGCGGCGCGTTGCCTCGCTATGTTCACCGGGTTGCACCTGAGTGCACCGGCGCCTGGTGCGGTCGGCAGTTCGTGCTGATGCTCGGCATCGGCTATTGAAGCTCTGCGCTTTCGTCGATCTCCAGCCTGCGCCTGTCCGATGCCGCAATGGTGATCGGCTCTCGCGAGTCGGCGCGGGTAGACACCTGCCGTGCCGTCGCGCATAACGGCGAGCCGTCGCAATCCCTGGCGATAGCCCGATCGATCGGCTCTCCGCATTCGATGCCCGGCCGTCGATCTGCAAGGTCGAAAGAGGAAGCTGCTCATGACCATCGTTTGGCCGGCATGGCGCCGGATCGGCGTCCTGCTTGCTGTGCTTGCCTTCGCTGCCGCTGCCCGCGCCGAGGACATGCCACCGACCCCGACACCGTCGCCTTCGGCGAGCGCGGTACCGGGGCAGAAGGCCGGGCCGCGCGGCGCCCGCGCCGCGGGCACGCCGGCCTCGGCGGAGGTCGCCGAGCAGCACAAGCTGCCGCCGGACTCGACCACCAAGCAGACGCTCGAATTGCCCGGGCGCACGCTGTCCTTCACTGCGACCGCCGGCTCGATCCGTCTGTTCGACGACAAGGGCGAGCCGCAGGCCGACATCGCCTACACCTCCTACCAGCTCGACGGCGCCGATCGCGCCACCCGTCCGGTGACTTTCCAGTTCAACGGCGGGCCGGGGTCCGCCTCCGCCTGGCTGCAGCTCGGCAACAACGGCCCGTGGCGGATGCCGATCAATGCCGACGCCGTGACGCCGTCGGCTGCGCCCGAATTGCAGCCGAACGCCGAGACATGGCTCGATTTCACCGATCTCGTCTACATCGATCCGGTCGGCACCGGCTACAGCCGCTTCGTCTCGACCAATGAGGACGTACGCAAGAAGTTCTTCTCAGTCGACGGCGACGTCGCGTCGGTGGCGCTGACGATCCGCCGCTGGCTGGAGAAATACGACCGACTGCTGTCGCCGAAATTCGTCGCCGGCGAAAGCTATGGCGGGATTCGGGGCCCGAAGGTCGTGCGCAACCTGCAGACCCAGCAGGGCGTCGGCGTCAAGGGCCTGGTTCTGATCTCGCCGGTGCTGGATTTCCGCGAATATTCCGGCTCCAGCATCCTGCAATATGTCGCGACCCTGCCGACCTATGCGGCGGTGGCGCGTGCGGCCAAGGGTGCCGTGACCCGCGCCGACCTCAGGGAGGTCGAGGTTTACGCGCAGAGCGATTTCCTTACCGACCTGATCAAGGGGGAGGCCGACACCGAGGCGACCAACCGCATCGCCGACAGGATGGCGTCGCTGACCGGGATCGATCAGGCGACGAGCCGAAGGCTCGCCGGCCGCTTCGACATCGTCGAGTTTCGCCGCGAGTTCGATCGCCGCGAGGGCAGGGTGACCGGGCGCTACGACGCCTCCGTGCTCGGCCAGGATCCGTTTCCGGATTCGAGCTTCTTCCATTTCGACGACCAGGCCGGCGAGGCGCTGACCGCGCCGGTGACCAGCGCCGCTGTCGACCTCACCACGCGCAAGCTGAACTGGCGGCCCGACGGCTCCTACGAGCTCGGCAATGGCGAGGTGATCAAGCAGTGGAATTATGGAAGGGGACCCGCCGAATCCGTTTCCGATCTCCGGCGCATCCTCGCGCTCGATCCGAAGCTGAAGGTGCTGGTCGGCCATGGCCTGTTCGACCTGGCAACGCCGTATTTCGGCACGCAGATCGTGCTCAACCAGTTGCCGGCCTATGCCTCGCCGGAGCGGCTGAAGCTCGTGGTCTATCCGGGCGGCCACATGTTCTATTCCCGCGACGCCTCGCGGCAGGCGTTCCGGAGCGAGGTGCAGGCGCTGATGAAGTGAGGCGGGGGCCACCGATGACGTAGCAGGGCGAGTTCAGCCGAAGGCGCAATCCGCCGCTGGAGTAGCGGATTACGCTCGCCAATCCGCCCCGCGGGTCCCGCTCAGGCATCACTCCTGCTTCGGTTTCCGCGGCGCGTAGCGCCGCTCCAGCTCCGTGGCGAGCGCCTTCTCCGGCTTGAGGTTCGCGCCGGCGAGCCAGATGTCGGTGATGCGGCCGGCCTCGTTGCGCGAGCGGCGCACGCTCTCGCCGTGGCTGGCATAGCCGACCGCGGAGGTGATGCGGCCCTTGTCGCGGCCGGTGACTTCGATCTCGGTCGCATCCAGAAACGGATTCATCAATCCCGGATTGGCGATGATGACCTGATCGCCCATCGGCACCAGGTCGGCCGTGCCCCACATCGTCGCCCAGCGTCCGGTCCAGTCGCGCACGCGGCGGGTGGGCGCGCCGCGGCTCTTGAACGCGCGCAGGATATGCATCGCGCCGTTGACCCAGCCCGGCGCCCAGCCGTCGATGCTGTTGGTGAGGACGCTCATCGCGACGTCGCAGGCGGGAATCACCGCGGTCCGCGAGATGTAGCCCTGGAAGCCGCCGCCATGGCCGAACCAGTCCCAACCGGCGGTCTGGCCGCTCATCAGACCGAAGCCGTAATAGGCTTCCTCGGCGGTCTGCGGAATCCGCCAATGCTTGCGCGTCATCTCGCGGCGGCTGCCGACCGACAGCACGCTGCTCTTCGCGTTGGGCGCGAGCTGGGCGAAGAAGCGGGCGGTGTCGGCGGCGGTTGCGACGAAGCCCGCGGCCGAGGTCATCGCGTGCGCCGGATTGTCGCCAGGGATGACCAGGCGCCGCCCCGACGGACGCCGCCGCGTGTGGCCGCGCGCAAACCGCGTACCTTCGGCGATCGGCGCATTCGGCAAGGTCTCGCGCAAGCCGGCCGCGTCGACGATCTCGCGCTTGACCCAGGCCGGGTAGGGCTCTCCCGTGATCGCCTCGATCACGAGGCCCAACAGGCCGTAGCCGTGATTGGAATATTTGAAGCGCATGTTGGGCTCGATCGCGGCCGGCAAGGCGAGCTCGGCCAGCAGTTCCCGCTCCGACAAATAGGACCTGGTGTCGATGAACTGGCCGGAATCGGCGCCGTCGCGCGTCAAGCCCGCACTGTGCGAGAGCGCTTGCGCGACCGTGGCGTCCGCGACCTGCGGATGCAGATTGGCGACATGCTGTCCGAGCGGATCATCGAGCCGAAGCTTGCGCCGCTCGCGCAATTTCAGGATGCCGGCGGCGGTGAAGGCCTTCGAATGCGAGGCGATACGGAAGCGGTGACGCGCTGTCAGCTTCTCTGCGCTGTCGAGATCAGCAACGCCGAAAGCGTGTTCGGCGACCACTTGCCCCCGATGCACGATCGCCGCGATGCAGCCCGGCTGCTGCGAGTCCTCGAACTGGAATGCGAGCCACTCGCCGACATAGTCGATCGCCGATCGCAGCCATGGGTCCACCTGATCATCCCCCGAGATGCCTGATCACTGTCGCAGGCATGCGGATGGTGTTGTACCGGACAAAACAAAACCGGCGCAACCGCGAGGGTTGCGCCGGCCTTGGTGGGAGCGAAGTCGTCGTCTCAGTAGACCAGACCGGTGCCGGGGGGCTGCGCCAG
Source organism: Bradyrhizobium sp. (assembly GCF_019242285.1). GTDB lineage: Bacteria > Pseudomonadota > Alphaproteobacteria > Rhizobiales > Xanthobacteraceae > Bradyrhizobium. The sequence continues at coordinate 878 of NZ_JAFAVV010000903.1, read as the reverse complement.
CGCGGAGGCGAGCGAGCGATATTCGTCGCTGTCGGTGCCGACGAGCTGGGAGATCTTGGTCAGGTGATATTCGGCCTGCTCGCGGTTGCCCTGCTCGAGCTGCCAGAGGCCGTAATACTGCCAGGTCTTGACGTGGTTCGGATCGTCCTTGAGCGCGCGCTCGTACCACACCTGCGAGAGCTTGTAGTTGCCGAGCTTGCGGTAGGAGTAGCCGATCAGGTTGGCGACCGCGGCGTTGTCGTCATGGCCGAGTGCCTTGAGCTGATCGATCGCGGCGGTGTAGTCGTGGCCATCGTAGATCGTGGTGTAGGCGGTGTGATAACCGGCCGTGAACTTGAGGTCCTCGGGGCTGGGCAGTTCCTGACCATCGCCCTTCTTCTTGCTCTTGCCCTTGCTCGGCGCGGGCGTCGACGGCGTCTCATCACCTGCGGCATAGACCTTGGTGATGACAGGCGCCGTGGCGAGCGCCATCGACAAGGTGGCGAGCGTCAGAAGCCTGACAGCAGTGTTTCGCATGCATCTCTCCTGTTGACGACACGAGGATCGGATCACAAAGCCGGTGGTGTCGGCAGCGTCTCCGGTGCCGATGTTTCATCCTACACCTGATCCTGGTGTCTTGAACCCCCAAGCGGGCGAAACATTCCCGGTCAATCGGCCTTTTGTATGCACAGAATTGGGCCGCTCGCGCGCAGCATGTGGAAGTAACGTGACACCCGAGTTCGTGTGAAGCGTTCGTCGGAACATGACCAATCGTTCACGCAGATGAACGGAGTCTGCCGCAGCGCTTCAGAATGGGTTCAGTGCGCAGCGTCTATCGTCACGGACATGATCGACGAGCCCGGCGACAGTGCCGGTGACCCCGAGATCCTCTTAGAGAT
>NZ_JAFAVV010000882.1 GCF_019242285.1 Bradyrhizobium sp. | reverse complement strand
GGCGCGGGTGCGCGACGAGCTTGCGACGCCGGGCGGCTATTACGATGCGCTCAGTCCGCTCTGCACGCATTTTCAGATCTGGCACACGATCTATTATCACGTGCTCGACGACCCCGTCGCCGTCGTCGAATGGGTCAAGGGAACGGGCCTGCGGCCTTTCCTCGATCTGCTGGAGCCGCACGAGGTCCGGCAATTCCTCGCCGAGTACACCGGCCGGATCGCCGCCACCTATCTGCCGCAGGCCGACGGCAAGGTGCTGTTCCGCTTTCCCCGGATTTTCATCGTGGCGGTGAAGTAGGGACAAGACAACGCGTGGGCGAGTCGTTTCGAACGAGCATTCGCTGCCTGCTCACAATTGCGGTGATCCTGACCGCGCCCAATTCCTCCGCCTTGGCCGCCGATGCCGCCTTCGCGCAGTTCGTGGCCTCGCTCTGGCCTGAGGCGCAGAAGCAGGGCGTCGCCCGGCAGACCTTCGACCACGAGACCGCGGGTCTCGAGCCCGATTACAAATTGCCCGATCTGATCCTGCCGGGACGGCCCGCGACGGGCGCGCCGTCGCAGGCCGAGTTCGTGCAGGTGCCGGCTGACTACATCAAGGAAGCGAGCATCGCCCGGCTTGCCGCTTACGGGCAGAAGCTGATGCAGCAATATCGGCCTTCCCTCGACAAGATCGAGGCGCGCTTTGGCGTGCCCGCCACCGTCGTGCTTGCGATCTGGGGTCGCGAGACGGATTTCGGCCGTTACACGCTGCCCTATGACGCGATCCGCGTGCTGGCGACACAGGCCTATGTCGGGCGGCGCAAGGACCAGTATCGCGGCGAGTTCATCCTGGCGCTGAAGCTGCTCGGCGAGGGCGTCGTTGCGCGCAAGGACCTGCGCGCATCCTGGGGCGGGGCGGTCGGGCTCACCCAGTTCCTGCCGTCGGAATACTATCAGCACGGCGTCGACCTCGACGGCGACGGCCGCGTCGACATCTGGCACTCGGTGCCGGATGCGCTCGCCTCCGCCGCGCAGCAACTCGCGCACAAGGGCTGGCAGGGCGGCCTGCGTTGGGCCCATGAGGTGCGTGCGCCGGACAATGTCGACTGCACCATGGGCGTGCCGGAGATGACGAAGCCGATCGGCGAGTGGCTGCGGGCCGGCTTCGTGCCGGTGCGCGGGCAGAAGCTGAGCGCGAAGGAGCAGGCCGAGCCGGCGTCCCTGCTGCAACCCGAGGGCATCTACGGTCCGGCCTTTCTCACCACCAAGAACTACTTCGTGATCAAGGAATACAATTTCTCCGATCTCTACGTGCTGTTCGTCGGTCACCTCTCTGACCGCATGACGAGCCCGCTACCATTCGCAACGCCGTGGTCGGCTTCGGCGCAGCTCCGCACTGCCGACGTCGAGGCGATGCAGAAGGGGCTGACCCGGATCGGGATCTACAAGGACAAGATCGACGGCAAGGCCGGGATGCTGACGCGCGCGGCGCTCGGCGCCTACCAGAAATCGGCTGGGCTCAAGGTCGATTGCTGGCCGAGCGAAGCCGTGCTGCGCTCGATCAATGCGCAGCGTTGAGACCGCGGAAATGAGAAAGCCCGGCCGATGGTTCGGCCGGGCTCCTTCGCGGGTCGCTGCGCTGATCGCTCAGTAGCAGACGCGTACAGGGCGGACGTTCCAGGCATAGCCGTCCCAGTAGCGCTCGTGACGCCAGTGGCAGCCATAGGGCGGGGGCGGCGGGGCTTCTTCATAGTAGACGGGGCCGCCATAGGGCGCCGCGCGGCTGGAGGCGATCGCGCCGCCAACGATGGCGCCGCCGATCAGTCCGGCCGCAATGCCGGCACCGACACCGCGCTGGGCGCTCGCCGGCGTCACCGTGAGCGAGGCCGCGATCGTTGCGATCGCAAGGCTGGCCGCAAGGGTCTTCTTCATGAACTGGACTCTCCTTAGGGATGGCGCCGTCAGGCGCCGGTTTCGGGAACCTTGAGGAACGTTTCGGAACGCCAGCACAACCACTGGGACATCCGGGTTCGACTGGCCTAGCGCTAGAAAAGCGCCGAATAGTCAATCGAACGTAAACGCAGAAGTGGACTGGCCCGAGAAAAAGGGCCGCCTTCAGGCAAAAGGAAGCAAAACGCCCCGGAAAACTGCCGGCTTTCGGGGCGTCATTGCAAATTTAATGAAGGTGAATGTCTATTCGCAGACGCGGACGTTGCGCACGCGCCAAGCAAACCCATCCCAGAAGCGCTGGTGCTGCCAGTAGCAGGGTCCGTAGGGCCCACCGACATAGGCCGGACCGTCGTAGGGGTATGGGCCAGGTCCATAGTAATAACCGGGCCCGTAATTATACGGGCTCGAGGCGATCGCGCCGCCCACAATGGCGCCGCCGATCAGTCCCGCCGCAATGCCGGCACCGACGCCACGCTGGGCGTGGGCGGGCGAGGCCGCGGAGAGGCCGAGTGCTGCGACGGCACCGATGGCCATCAGGGTCTTCTTCATAGCCTTACCTTTCCGAACCAGACCGGGATCCCCTCGCCCATCCCTATGGAGTAGCAGAAGTGATCCTCATGGTGGCAAAAGTTCCACACTTCGCTTGAACGATCGATGAACGACGACGCCAAGATTGGCGACCAATCGTGGCCGCGTAGTGCCGCTTTTGCGTCGCACAATCGGTTTTCTGGATGAGTGATCTGGATGATGAATGGACCCGCCGAATGATCAACGCAATCACAGCCTTCATGGTCGCGGTCGCCGCGACATCGCTCGTCTGCCTTGCGCTGATGATGCGCACGGACCGCCGTCCCCAGCGACGGGCGTCCCGCGCCGGCGGGGACCCCTATGACGGCAACTATTCGAGCAGCCCGTCGAACGACGGCTGGAGCTTCGCGAGTTGGTCGGTGCAATCTTCTGACACCGACAGTTCGGGGAACCCCGTCGCCGACGGCGGCGGCCAGGATTCGAGCTCCGGCAGCGACGGCACGGCCGGCGACAGCGGAAGTGACAGTGGCGGTGGAGATGGTGGCGGCGGAGGAGGGGGCGACTAGTGGTCCCCGGTAGACCACGGGGGGATGACGTTGATCTTCCGCAATTAACGCCGCTTCGATTGGTTCTAAGTCTGGATGGGAGCCTTGGGAATACTTGGGAATAATAGCCGGCAGTTTGGAATCGCTTCAAAAGCCGGTTTTTCCTTTTGCGCCGCTGCGCCGTCTTCACTATCGATGATCATATGCACCTTAGAAGGGTACGTCCGTTGTTATGATCGTCTGTTCCTGTAATGTCTTAAGCGACCATGATGTCCGCGACGCCGTCCGAACGGCGGCGGATGAGCTGCCGCGCAATCCCAAGCAGGTCTACGGCTGCCTGGGTTGCAGCGCCGAATGTGGTCGCTGCGCGCGTACCATCAAGACGATCGTTGACGAGGCGCTCGGGGCCTGCGCCGAGGCCTGCTTTGCCGGCTGCCCGCACAGCCGAGGCGAGACCGAGGCTCCGCTCGAGAACGTGTTCGCGCTCGCTGCGGCCTGATATTTTCCCGAGATATCTCCCTCGGTTTCGGAGGCGCGATCCCCATGCGGTTGCGCGGCCGGGGTTGCCCTGCACAAAAATCTCCGCCAGAAATCACCCCGTCTTCACGGCCCCCGCCGCAACCCGGAGCGCATCATGCAGGGCGACCCCAAGGTCATTGACTACCTCAACAAGTCGCTGCGTCACGAGCTCACGGCCATCAACCAGTACTGGCTGCACTTCAGGATCCTCAACAATTGGGGCCTGCTCGAGATGGCCAAGGTCTGGCGCAAGGAGTCGATCGAGGAGATGCAGCATGCCGACCGGCTCACCGACCGGATCATCTTCCTCGACGGCTTTCCCAACATGCAGGTGCTCGATCCCTTGCGGATCGGCCAGACCGTGAAGGAGATCATCGACTGCGACCTGGCCGCCGAGATGAGCGCGCGTGCGCTCTATCAGGAAGCCGCGACCCATTGCCACGGCGTGAAGGACTACGTCACGCGCGACCTGTTCGAGTCGCTGATGAAGGACGAGGAGCACCACATCGATTTCCTGGAAACCCAGCTCGACCTGATCCAGCGCATCGGCCTCGAACTCTACACCCAGAAGCATGTCGGCGGACTCGAGGGCGAGGACCACTGAGCGTCTTCACCCGGGCACTTTCAGCCTTGCATCAAAGCTGCGTCTCGTAGCGTGCGACGACCGCGGCCTGCGGCTCCGGTTCGCCGAGGCTGGTCTGCTCGTGGATGATCTCGGCGATGCTCGGAAACGAGGAGCGCGCGACGCGTGTCTCGGGCGACCAGAGGCGGGAACGCATCAACGCCTTGCCGCAATGGAAATAGGCCTCGTGCACGTCGATGCGCAGCACCGCGCGTGGCGGCTTGCCGAATTCCTCCATTCGCGCGAGCAGCTCCGGTTCTGCCGTGACCGTGCCCCGGCCCCCGACGCGCAGGGTCTCGTCGATTCCGGGAATGAAGAAGATGAGCTGCAGGAAGCCGCTGCCCTCGACGATGTTGCGGAAGCTGTCGATGCGGTTGTTGCCTGAGCGGTCCGGCATCAGCAGCGCGTTCGGCCCTTCGATATGGATGAAGCCGGGCGTGCCGCCGCGCGGCGAGGCGTCGACGCTGCCATCGGAACCGGAGGTCGCAAGCACGCAGAATGGCGACATCGCGATGAACCTGGTGGAGTGCGCGTCGAGCGCCGGGCGCGCCTTCGCGAGCACGCGCGAGGTCGGCTTGGGATAGATCGTGGCGAGGTCGCCTGCAGCAAGGTCGGCCATAGGGTGCTCCGATGTTTCGAATCAGCCTACCACCCTGCGCGTCCGACGTCTGCCGCCATCGGCGGCAAAACGAGGCGATCCAAACAGACGTGCGGGCTACGCCGCGTCCGCCGCACGAAGCCTTCCCGGGCGCATCAATCCGTCTGCGCTCACATGGTCTTCTGCGGCGCCGTCTGCAGCAACTCCTTCAACTGCTCGGCATAGAACGCCGCATTGCCGGTGGTGAGATGTCCGCGCGTCTCCGTGCTCGCCGGGATTAGATAGATTCTGCCGTTCCTGATGCGGTTGATCGCCGCGGCCGTGACGCCGGTCTCCGGCGGATTGCGCTCATCGTCGGCGGCATTGATCGCGAGCAGCGTGGCCTCGATCCTTTCCAGGTCGGCGGACGGATTGTAGTCGTGCGAGGCGTCCCACTGATAGACGTAGTCGTTGGCGTCCGCGGTGACGGGCTGCGCCAGTTGCTCGGCGACCAGGCCATCGGCCTTTGCCGCGGTCGGCGCCTGCACCTGGTAGGCCAGCGTGCCGCCGGCGCTGGCGAAACGATAGGCGACGATGGCGTATTTCATCATCCGCGGCGGCGAGGTGTAGTTGCCGCCGTTGTAGTCGGGATCGTTGCGGATGGTCTCCAGCATCATCCGCCGCAAGATCCAGTTGCGTGCCGCCATCTCGGTTGGCTGCGAAGCCATCGGCACCAGCACGTCCATGAAGGACGGATAGCGCACACCCCACAGCCAGGTGTGCATGCCGCCCATCGAGTTGCCGATCACGAGCCGCAGATGGCTGATGCCGAGTCCCTCCTTCACCAGGCGGTACTGCGCGTCGACCATGTCCGCATAGTCGTATTTCGGAAACGCCGTTCTCATGCCGTCCGACGGCTTGGTGGATTTGCCATGACCGATGCTGTCGGGAATGATGATGTAGTATCTCGTCGCATCGAGCGGCTGGCCCCGGCCGAACAGCTCGCCGGCGAAGGACGGCGTCAGCATGCTCGCCGCCGAACCGCCGGAGCCGTGCAGCACCAGCACCGGCTGTCCGGCTGGCTCGCCGATCGTCGTGTAGTGCAGCTTCAATTCCGGCATCGTCTCGCCGGTGTGGAACCTGAAGTCCTTCGCGATCCAGTCGCCTTCCCTGGGCGCAGGATAGTCCGCCGCCATTGCCGTCACCGATGTCAGTACCAGGGCGGCGGATAGCGCCGCGCCAAAGCCGTTCATGTCGTCCTCCCCGAGATTTGCGGCCTACGCCGCTTGGGCGCAAGCCTATCACGCCGGGCGGGGAGGGCCGAGGAGAATGGTCAGCGACAGGATTTTGTTGGTCAAGCCTCGTTGAGGATCTGCAGCTTCAACGCATACCAGCCCCAATAGACGCGATGGCGCCGGATCAGGCCGTCCTCGATCTCCATGATCTCGACCAGGTCCATCTGCTCGCCATCCGGCGAGGATCGCGGGTATTCCCAGGTCACGACGCGCCCGTCGCTGAAGAAGCCCTGCTTGAAGCGCTTCCGCTGTGCCGGGTTGGTCTGGAACACCTTGGCGATGAACCGGCGCAGGTTCTCCTTGCCCTGCATGATGCCCTCGCCGGTGTTCATCAGATGCCGCACCAGCGGGCTTTCGATCGATGCGTCCTCGGCATAGAGCGCGAGCGAGGCCTCCAGGTCCTTCTTGCCGAGGGCCTCGTCCCAGAGCTGATAGATGCGCTCGCTCTCGTTGCGCGTGTTCGCGTGGATCATGATGGCCTCCTCTTCCGCTGCATCAGGCGGGGTGAGCATCGCAGGCGAGGCGGGCGGGATGTTTCATCAAATCATGAAATGAGTTCCACCTGGACTGGACTATGGTTGCGCTCTGATCTGACGAGGAGTTCGCATGGCGTTGGCCCGGCCATCGATGCAGTCCGGCTTCGCCCGCGTCGCCGAGGCGCTCGGCGATCCCGCGCGCGAGGCGATCGTCAGTGCACTTGCCGACGGCAAGGCGCTGCCGGCCGGCGAGCTCGCCTCCGCCGCCGGCATCTCGCCGCAGAGCGCGAGCGCGCATCTGCAGAAGCTGGTCGATGCGCGCGTGCTTTCGGTGTGGGCGCAGGGCCGCTTCAGATATTACCGGATCGTCGACGACGACGTCGCCGCGCTGATCGAGAGCCTGGTCAATCTCGCAGTCAAGACCCAGGGTGGCAGGCGCCCGGCGGCTTGCGCGGAACTGCGGCAGTCGCGCACCTGCTATCGTCATCTCGCCGGCCAGCTCGGCGTGGCGCTGGGCGAAGCGCTGGTACGCCGCAGGCTCGTCGCGCTCAACGGACGGACCGGCGAGCTCACCGGGCGCGGTCTGGCCTGGTGCCGGTCCGAAGGGATCGACTTCAACCCGTCGCGCTCGCCGCATTGCCGCCTGTGCAACGACTGGACCGAGCGGGTGCCGCACCTCTCCGGGCCGTTGCCGAGCGCGATCCTGAAGCGGCTGACCGAGCTGCGGGGGGTTGCACCTCGCCGCATCCCGCGGGCATTGCGGCTGACGGCAACCGGCCGCGCGTTCTTCGATCGGCTCGGGGTGCGGGTTCCGTTCTGAGGCTCGCCGGTTCAGGCGCTGTCCTCGACGTCGGTGTCGGGGCGGTCGCTGCCGGCGGCGGTCTCAGAGTGCCACTTGCCGTCGGCGGTCTCGTATTCGATCGCCTCGGTGCGTCCCGGGATCCGTTGCTCGGCTGCGGCGCGCCGGGCCGCGGTGAGCGCCGCGGCGTGGCTTGCAAAACTCTCCGAGAACACGCCGTCGACGGTATAGGCCCAGCCGCCGTCATGCTGGACGATCTTGTAGGTGACATGCGCCATCGAACCATCCGCTCGTTCGGGAACCGGCGTGCATTCTATGACAAAATGGTTCGCCGATGTAGCATTTCGGACGGACCGACCGTCCTGTGAGGAAGCGCTGCCCCGGACTGCCAGGAGCGAGACATGTGCCGCAACATCAAGACGCTGTTCAATTTCGAGCCCCCGGCGACGGATGACGAGATCCACGCTTCGGCGCTGCAATTCGTGCGCAAGCTGTCCGGCTTCAACAAGCCGTCGCAGGCGAACGAGGCGGCATTCGACCGCGCGGTCGCCGAGGTCTCCGAAGCTGCGCGAAAGCTGCTCACCTCGCTGCATACGCAGGCGCCCACGCGCAACCGCGAGATCGAAGCGGAGAAGGCCAAGGAGCGCTCGCGGCTGCGCTTCGGTTAAGCACAGGCCGCGGGAAGCGGCGCGCCTATCACCAGTCCTGCTGTTTCTCCTTGTGTTTGTGCTTGTGCTTCTTCTTGTCCTTGCGGTGCTTCTTCTTCCCGGGCGCGCCATCCTCGTCGCGCTCGTCGAAATTTTCCATGCCGTCGTCGTCGGCGATGGCGTGCTCGAACACCTTCATCGCCTCGAGCCCCTGTGCCTCGATCTCCTCGCGGAGCGCGGCCTCGCGTGTGCGTTCCCGCCTGTGCTCGTCATAGGCGTCGAAGATCCGGTGCAGCCACGGCATCAGCTCCTCGATCGACGGAAGCTGGCCGGGCGGTCCGGCCTCGCCGCGCGAACCTGGCGGCCCCTGCTTGCCCTGCGGCCCGGGTTCCCCGCGCGCACCTTTCGGCCCCTGTGGTCCTGTCTTTCCCTGCGGTCCGGGCCGGCCCGGCTTGCCGTCCGGTCCGGGCCGACCTGGATGGCCTTGCGGTCCGGAACGGCCTTGCGGCCCCGGCCGTCTGCGCCGGAGCACCGACTCATTCGCCACGCTCACAACTCCTAAAAAAACGACTCACGGCAATCCAGCGTGACGTTGGTCGAGAGTCGTCCATGCCGCAAGCTTCGGCTGCCATTGATCAACATCAATCGCTTTCCCGGCCCGGCATGTCAGGTATGGCGGTGCGGCTGCGGGAGGGTTCAATGCGCGCTGCCTGGATCATTCTCGGATTGGCGATCACTGCCTTCGCGATCAGCCTTGTGCTCGCCCGCTGGTTGGTGCCCGACGTGGTTCCGATCGGCTATGCCGAAGAAGCGCAGGCGTCGTGGGCGGTGCTGACGGCCTTCGTGCTGCGCGCGATCGAACTGACCGCGGCCTGGGTCGCGGTCATCGCGCTCGTCCTGACCATCGGCGCATGGGCGAGAGGCCGATTGCAGCGTTAGTTCACCTTCCAGTCCACCGGCAGATTGAGCAGGCCGCGAAACGCCCAGCCGCCGATCCTGACCGGGTCCGACGGATCGAGCCGCAACCCCTTCAGCCGCGCGAACAGGCTCGGCAGCGCGACATCGGCGACCATGGCGCGCGAGGCGAAGGCTCCGGCGCAATAATGCGGGCCGGCACCGAAAGCGATGCTCTTCTGCGTGTCGCGGGTGATGTCGAAGCGATCCGGCTCGTCGAAGCAGGCCTCGTCGCGATTGGCCGAGCCGAACATGAAGAACACGCGGTCGTCCGGCTCGAAATCGATGCCTCCGTAGCGGCACGGCTTTGCTACTCGCCGCGGCGACATGCCGATCGGCGTGATCCAGCGCGCATATTCTTCGAACGCGTCGATCCACCTCGCCCTTCCATCGCGGATCAGCGCGAGTTGGTCGGGGTGCGTCAGCAGCGCCCAGGTCGCGGCGGAGACGGCGTCGCGCGGCTCGTTCTGCCCGCCGGAGATGGCGAGCTTGACGTTGGCGCGCACGCTGTCCATGTTCTGGCCGGCTGCGAGCAGCACGCTCAGGATCGAGTTGTTCGGATGTTTCGTCAGCACCGGAATCATGTCGTCGATCGCAGCATCGATGCCGGTGGTCGCGGCGTGGCAGCGCGTTTCGATCGTCTCGTCGCCGGTGTAGTTGGCGACGCCGTCGATCATCGCCTGCGACCAGGCGTCCATCTCCTGGTAGGAGATGTTGGTGAGCCCGGTGATGTCCTTCAGGCACTCGGCCGAGAACGGCAGTGCGAACGCCTTGACGAGGTCTGCTGCTCTGCGCGGCGCAAGTTCATCGAGGATGCGCTCCGCATGGGCATGGAACTTCGCAAGCCAGGTCTCGCGCACGGCGCGCGGCGACACCGAGGGAAACATCTGCGCCCGCTCGGACATGTGCGCGTCGCCATCCTTGCGCATCATGTTGTGACCCATCAGCACGTTCATCAGCCCGTCCGGCTGATGCGAGGAGAAGACGTCGATGCGCTTCTCCTGGGTGAAGATGTCGTCGCGGCGGGTGAAGACAGTCGAGCCGAGCTGCGGCACGAAGGCGATCGGCGCGCACCGGCGCATGCGCGCGAGATCGGGATAGGGATCGGCCCAGAACGCCGGCACATCGATCACGTAGTGCGGGGCGTTCGACATGGCGTCATACCGACCGGTAGCCGCCATCCGCCATCAGGATGGTGCCGGTGACATAGGCCGACAGATCGGAGGCGAGGAACACCGCGGGCCCCGCGATGTCGGCCGGCGTGCCGGAGCGGCCGAGCGGGGTGTGGTCCATGAAGGTCTTGACCAGTTCCGGGTTCGAGGCGCGCACCTTCTCGTTCAGCGGCGTCTCGATGAAGCCCGGACCGATCGCGTTGACGCGAATGCCGTGCCTGCCGAGCTCGACCGCGAGCGCGCGGGTGAAGCCGAGCACGCCATGCTTGGAGGTGGTGTAGGCCGGCGAGGTCGGCGTGCGCAAATGCAGGAAGGACTGGATCGAGCCGATGTTGATGATGCGGCCCTTCGTGGCGCGGAGCGGCTCCAGGAACGCCTGCGTGACGTTGAACGGCCCGTGCAGGTTGATGCCGAGCACATCGTGCCAGTCCTTCAGCACGGTGTCGGCATCGGACGTGAAGCCGTTGCGGCGGGTGATGCCGGCATTGTTGACCAGGATCGAGACCTGGCCGGCCTTGTCCGCCACCTGTTTTGCCACTCTGAAGCAATCCTCGCGGTTGGTGACGTCGAGCGCAAAACTATCGGCCTCTCCGCCGCCGTTTCGGATCTCCTGCGCCGCCTCCGCCGCCGCCTGTTCATTGACATCGAGCAGCACGACGCGCGCGCCTTCGCGTGCATAGGCCTGCGCGATCCCGCGGCCGATGCCGGAGGCGGCGCCGGTGATGACGGCAAGGTGGTTCTGGAGCAGAGGCATGGGACGTTTCCTGTGTTTTTGGTTGTTGCTATATACCACGTAGCCCGCATGAGCGCAGCGATATGCGGGACGGAGCAGACTGATGGGTCCAGTATCGGCGAAATTTTGTCCCCGGCGGGACCTATTTTTCACCGTCACCCTTGCGGATCGCCGTTCCGAAATCCTCGTAGGGCATGTCGATGCCTTGCGCAGCGCCTTTCGTGTCGCCCGGAAAGAGCGGCCTTTTGCGCTGGAGGCAATCGTCATTCTGCCCGATCATTTGCATACCGTCATGACTCTGCCGGTTGGCGATTCCGATTTTCCGGGTCGCTGGCGGCGGATCAAGGGGCACTTCAGCAGCGCGCTGATCAAAAGTGGTGCCAATCTGAAGCGGGCGCCCAATGGCGATCTGGCATTGTGGCAGCGACGGTTTTGGGAGTACACCATCACTGACGAGCAGGATTTTGCTCAGCACGTCGACTACATCCATTTCAATCCCGTCAAGCACGGGTTCGTGCAACGCGTTTGCCAATGGCCTTATTCCTCGTTTGGTCGGTTCGTTCGAGAAGGTTTGTTGCCTGAGGACTGGGCGGGCGATCTAGGCGAGCTGAGGGGATCGTTTGGTGAACGGGCTTGAGTGAGGCGTGTAGGGTGTAGCCCGCATGAGCGCAAGCGACATGCGGGAGCGTGTCTGCCAAAAGACCCGGATGTCGCTTCGCTCATCCGGGCTACGACTCGTTCTGTAGTCCGCATGAGCGCAAGCGACATGCGGGATCGTGTCTGCCAAAAAACCCGGATGTCGCTTCGCTCATCCGGGCTACGACTCGTTCTGTAGCCCGCATGAGCGCAAGCGACATGCGGGAGCGTGCTTAACCAAAGGACCCGGATATCGCTTCGCTCATCCGGGCTCCGACTCGTTCTGTAGCCCGCATGAGCGCAAGCGACATGC
>NZ_JAFAVV010000876.1 GCF_019242285.1 Bradyrhizobium sp. | reverse complement strand
AAGCCCGGCTTGTCGAGAATGCCGACGACCCGTCCAAACAGCACGTAGACATGGCAGGTCCGCTCACGGACGATCGCACAAATGCCGAATAATCGAACGAGGAGGGTGATGAGCGCCTCTGTCACGAACGGCAGAACGAAGACCAGGCCCACCGTTATCCAGAATTCCGCCATTGCCCGTCCTCCGTCAGCGCTTTTCCGGAACGATCGCGTGCTGTGCTCTTGCATAGAGTCCCAACCGCACATTTCGCATATAAGTTTGCAGGACATCGGGCCCATGCTGTTTCAGTGTGGTCAATTGCTCGGCGAGCGCTACTAGCGGCGATACCTCGGTCTGCGCTTTGAGTGTCTCGATTTCGACTGCCCGCCGCGACTCGACGATCCGCTGATCCGCCCTTGCATGAGCAAGGCTGATGTCGGACGATACTTGGTTATGGGCCGTGTTGATTGCGGCAAGCGCCGGTTCGACTTCGCCAGGTGGTTCAATGCCCGTAATCAGCGAGGCATCGAGAACGACGCCATATCGCGCCTCGGCCGAACGGCATTCATGCTCCATCGTTTCGTTGAGGGACCCCATATGCTTGCGGATGTCGTTGATCGATATGCCGGCCATGGCGCTCATCTCCTCGGTTGCCCCTTGGCGATCGGCGCCGGTTGCGGGTTTGGGCTTTGGTGCCTCGAAGTCCGCAATGCGTTCGCGCACCACCGACACGAAATAGGCCATCACGTGCCCAATGGGGTTTTTGACTCCAAAGAGATAGGCATAGAGGTTGGCGTCCGAGACCCGGTAGCGAATCTGACCTTCGAGTCCCGTATCAAGCTGATCCTTGGTCACCGCTTGCAAGACCGTGCCGTTGCTGTTGGCGCTTGGGTCGTCGAAATCTTTCGCCATGTTGATGGTCTCGGTCGCCACCGAGACTTTGAAAACACGCTCCCAAGGCCACTTAAAATATGGTCCGCCCGAGCCGATCACTCGCACCTGAGGATAGACGTAACGCTGGCGCTCGTCGGGACTCATCAAATCGGCCAAGGCTGTGTCGAGAGTGGTGGCGGCGCCAAGTCGCCGCGCGCGCCCAAAGACAGTCTTGACCGCACGCTCATTCGGGTCGACCGTGAAGAAGCCCGTCAGAATGAAACGCACAAAAAACCATGCGGCGAATCCAATCAAAGCACCTTCGGGAATCAGCATGAGAACTCCGTTTCTGGTCGCCGCACCACCGGCAGCAACGCACCACAGGTCCATCTCGCACAGCGGAACGGCGACACGGATCAACAGCTTCTGGAAATCTTAACATGATCAACAGGCGCCGCCGGACGGCCTCGGTTTGCTCTGCGCCGGCGTCGACATGCGGAACGCCTCGCGGCACGAGTCCATGGACGTGCTGGCGCTTCCATCCCGCGGAAGTTGAGCGCAGATCATCGCTTCTCGTCCCCAACTGCTCGAACTCGCGTAAAATCGAATTCAGTTTTCTGAACGGCAATTTGATGGTGTCGCCGAGCCGTCTGCTCATTTTCGCTGCGTCAGCTTTGGGAGTGCTTGCGAATAAAGGGAAATTTTGGGGAGCCGCAATGCGCAAATTTTGGCGGAGTACGTCGCAAGAAAGTGCCTGACCGTAGCGCCTTATCAGGGTCTCGGCCGAGTCGCTCGCTGCAACTGGCGACGAACCAATACGGGAAAGGCGAGAAGCAGCACGGATACAAGAACAATGCGCAATTAACGACACACTGAAAGAGGCACACGAGCGGTGCGGTCGCGCGAGAACCACCGCGCTTCAGCAGCGACTGCTTGGGGGCCCAAACCCGCTTCGGGAAGTGGAGCAAATCACGGACACGCGTTACGAAACGCGCTCGCGCTCCGCCAGCGCCTCGCCAAAAGCCTCAAACAGTGCGCGGTTGATCGGGTTGCGCTGCGGGTCGTATTCGGCGTGCCACTGCACGGCGAGCGCGAAGCCGGGCGCGTCGGCGATCCGGATCGCCTCGATGGTGCCGTCCTCGGCGATACCCTCGATCACGACCCGCTTGCCCGGCTCGAGGATGCCCTGGCCGTGCAGCGAGTTGACCCTGATCTTGTCGCAGCCGAGGATCGTCGCGAACGCGCCGCCGGGCGTCAGGCTGACCTCGTGGCGATCGGCGAAGATCACCCTGGGATCGGGATGGATCTCGCCGTTCTCGAGCCTGGGCATGCGATGGTTCATGCGGCCCGGGATTTCCCGGATCTCCGGATGCAGCGAGCCGCCGAAGGCGACGTTCATCTCCTGCAGGCCGCGGCAGATGCCGAAGATCGGAATGCCGCGGGCGACGCAGGCCTCCGACAGCCTCAGCGCCACCTCGTCGCGATGGATGTCATAGGGCTCGTGCTTGACATCCGGCTTGGCGTTGAAGCGGGTCGGATGGACGTTGGCACGCGCGCCGGTCAGCACGACTCCGTCGACCACGTCCAAGAGCGCGCCGACGTCGGTGATCTCGGGGGCGCCGGCGAACATCAGCGGCAGCGCGCCCGACACCTCGGCCACCGCGCGCAGGTTGCGCTCGCCGACCATCTGGGTCGTGAAACGGTTTTCGATGCGATAGGCGTTCCCGATCACGCCAACGACCGGCTTTCTCCTCATGCTTCTCCGAATCCCGAGGTTCGTTAAAGCCTTATCATGCCCTTCGGTCTCCACGGGATCAACATTTTGGAACCTTCTTCCAAGGCCCCCCAGCCCTGCAACGGATTCATTCCTCCGCCTCGTTGCGCCGAAGCGTCGCAGCAGGCGCCGCCTCTGGGCGACGGGCTTGATCCGGGGCAGGTTTGGCGAAACAGTGAGCCCTTGAACTGCGGATCGGGAATCACCGTGGCGGCAGCGGATGACCGGCGCCTCGTGGCGCGTAACGACCTGGCGTGGGCCATCGCGGTCGGCGGCATCGGCGTCGTGCTGTTCGCGGCGGGACTGAGCCTCGCCCGGGAATATGCCGCGACGCTGTTTCTGATCTTCGCCGGCATGCTGCTCGGGGTCGCGCTGACCGCGATGTCCGAACGGCTCGGCCAGGTCGTTCAACTGCCGCATCCGGTGCGGCTCGTGATCGTCTGTCTGGTGCTGGCCACGCTGCTGTCGGGCGTCATCTTGCTCGGCGGCGCCACCATCGCCCAGCAGGCCACGGTGCTGAGCAACACGATCAAGTCGCAGCTCGTGAACGTCAAATCCTTCCTCGACCAGCACGGCATCGACACGAGCTACTTCAATCTCAACAATGCCGCCGCGGCATCGACGGATTCCGGAAACGCACAGAACGCGGAGAAGAACCCGCCGCGCGAATTTCCCGGCGCCAGCACGCTGGCCTCGAGCGGCGGCGCCATCGTCGGGCAGACCTTCAAGCTGCTGCTCGGCACCGTGAATGCCATCGGCAACGTCTTCATCCTGCTGTTCCTCGGGCTCGCCTTCGCGGCGCAGCCCGGGGTCTATTATCGAGGACTGTTGTTCCTGGCGCCGGCGCGCCATCGCGGCTCCGCCACCGTCGTGCTCGATCGCATCAGCGAAACGCTGGAGCGGTGGCTGATCGCACAGATCATCGTCATGTTCGCGGTGTTCGCCGTGACCTGGATCGGGCTGGCGATCATCGGCATCCCCAGTTCGTTCATTCTCGGCATCCAGGCCGGCCTGCTCGCCTTCATTCCGACCGTGGGCGCGCTGATCGCGGGCCTGATCGTCGTGCTGGCGAGCCTCGCCTCGGGCTGGGTCGCCGCCGCGAGCGCGCTCGTCCTGTTCCTCGGCGTTCACGCGCTGGAGAGTTTTGTCCTGACGCCGCTGTTGCAGCGCCAGGCGCTGGACATTCCTCCCGCCACGCTGTTTGCGGTGCAGATCTTCCTCGGCGTGGTGTTCGGGATCTGGGGGCTCGCGCTGGCGCTGCCGCTGCTCGCGATCGTCAAGGTCGTCGTCGACTATTTCAAGTCGGGCGAGGCGCAGGCCGAGACGGCCTGAAACGCGGAACGCATTTGCGGCTCGCTCAAAGCCAGAGCATGACCATCCCGCTCACGACCATCGCGCAGCCGACGAACATGACGAACGGCCACGGACCGAACGGTCGGCCGTATCGTCCCTGCGCGCGCCGCTCGGCGATGAGAGCGGTCTCGTATTCGTCGGCGGTGGAGAACATGCAGGCGAACCCGCCGCGGGCGGATGCGGCGTCGGCTTCGAGCGACAGAAGGGCCGTCTGAGCCCCGCGATTTGGCTTACTCATGCGGATGAGCCTAGCGGCAGACCGGTTAACGACCCGTTAACCATCCGCCTCAGGCCGGCGTGACGCCCGGCTTGGAAGCGGCCAAGATGCCGGTATTCCTGCGGAGCTTTTCCAGCGACAGCGGCAACTCCACCGCGGCCTCGACGCGGTTGCGGCCGCTTCGCTTGGCCTGATAGAGCGCGGCGTCGGCTGACGCCAGCAGCACTTCGAGTTCGATGCCGGCGGATCCGCCGGCGACGCCGATGCTGACGGTGGTCTCGACCGGGGCGTCGTCGAGCACCACGCCGGAATTGGCGAAGGCCTCGCGCACACGCTCGGCCACCAGCACCCCCTCCTCCAGCGAGCACGGCAGCAGCGCGGCGAATTCCTCGCCGCCGACCCGTCCCGAAAGATCGCTGATGCGCAGATTGTCGACCACGACGGTGGAGAACAGTCTAAGGATCTCGTCGCCGGTCGCATGACCGAAACGATCGTTGATGGCCTTGAAGTGGTCGATGTCGAAGATCATCACGGTGACGGGGCGCTCGGCTTTCGCCTCGCGCTCGATCGCGCGCGCGCAGGCTTCGGCAAAGCCGCGGCGGTTGAGCATCCCGGTCAGAGGATCCGTCGATGCCGCCTTCTTGTGCGCCGTCACCGTCCGCTCGGACACCAGCATGAAGATGACGAATACGGTGCCGATCGCATAGAGCACGAGCTCGACCGCGAAGATCGTGACCCAGATGCTGGAGGCGAACTGGTCGTCGGTCGACTGCAGGAAACTCCCGAGCAGCACGGGCAGCAGCAGCACGAATCCGTGCAGCACGGGAACCACGATCGCAGGCCAGCGCCGCTTCAGCGACCTGCGGCGCTCGGCCCACAATTCGGCGGCGGTCAGCGCCGCATAGACTGCGACGATGAATGCGCCGATCGTCATCCGCATCGCTTCAGCGTGCGGATCAAGCATCACCGTCATCGCGATCCAGGCGACCGCACCCAGCACCAGTCCCGGGAAGCTCGGCCTGCGGCCATGAAAGACGCGCGCGGCGGTCCACACCATGCCACAGGCGATGAAGCCGGCCGAATTGAGCAGAGCGAAGGGCACATCGCCGAGCAACTGCCCGGCGCTGGTCCAGCACGCGACCGACGCCGCGCCGACCAGGTAGGCCGCGCCCCACCATTTCAGCGCCGGGTTGTTCTCCTGCGTGCCGAACGACAGCAGCATCGCCCCGAGCAGCGCCGCGATCAAAGCGGCGACGAAGTAAAGCGTCATACTGTCCAGCGGCATCGACCACCTTCGGTGTTAATACGGGGTAGCCGGATCGGCCTGATAACGTTTGCCCGCGTTTACCAAGGCAATGTAGATGCGCCGCGTTCGGAATCCGTTGCGCGTGCGACCAATTTTTCAGCCAAAACTGCCTCAACTTTTCCGCGAGCGTGTAAAGAAAAAGGGCACGAAACCCGTGCCCTTTCCCATCGTCGCATTTGCGGCAAATTGTAGCGAAGCGATCAGCGCTTCGAGAACTGGAACGACTTGCGCGCCTTGGCGCGGCCGTACTTCTTGCGCTCGACCGAGCGGGAATCGCGGGTGAGGAAGCCGCCCTTCTTCAAGACGCCGCGCAGTTCCGGTTCGAAATTGGTCAGTGCCTTCGAGAGGCCGTGACGCACCGCACCGGCCTGCCCCGAGAGGCCGCCGCCGGCCACCGTGCAGATCACGTCGTATTGCCCGGCGCGGGCCGCGGCGACCAGCGGCTGCTGGATCATCATGCGCAGCACCGGACGGGCGAAATAGGTTTCGACGTCGCGGGTGTTGACGGAGATCTTGCCGGTGCCGGGCTTGACCCAGACGCGGGCGACCGCGTCCTTGCGCTTGCCGGTAGCGTAAGCGCGGCCGTATTTGTCGACCTTCTTGACGTATCTCGGCGCTTCCGGTGCGGCGGGCTTGAGCTGCGAGAGCTGATCGAGCGACTGGATGCTTTCGGCCATGTTATGCGGCCCTCATGTTCTTGCGGTTCATTGCGGCGACGTCGAGCTTCTCGGGATTCTGCGCCTCGTGCGGATGCTCCGCGCCTGGATAGACGCGCAGATTGCCCATCTGCACGCGCCCCAGAGGCCCGCGCGGAATCATGCGCTCGATCGCCTTCTCGACCACGCGCTCGGGGAAACGTCCTTCGAGGATCTGGCGCGCCGTGCGCTCCTTGACGTGACCGACATAGCCGGTGTGCTTGTAGTACACCTTCTGCTCGCGCTTGCGCCCCGTGAGCACCGCATGCGCGGCGTTGACGATGATGACGTTGTCACCGCAATCGACATGCGGGGTGTAGGTGGGCAGGTGCTTGCCGCGCAGTCGCATGGCGACGATGGTGGCGAGACGGCCGACGACCACGCCCTTGGCGTCGATCACCACCCATTTCTTCGTCACCTCGGCGGGCTTGGCCGAAAAGGTTTTCATGGTCCGATCCGTGAAAGGGGAAACTCGGGCGCGAAAGGCGAACCCGAACTGCGCGGTTTCTTAAAGATACCTGCCCCGCGCGTCAACGTTCGTCACGAAAAAATAGCGCAGCAAAATCAAATGATTATAAATATGGTATTATAACACCCGACCAAAAGTCACGTTTTTGGAATGGAATAGGTCGCAGTCACGTGTGCAAATCGGCTCGACCGATGCGTCCAGAGTCAGGCTGACCTCGCCGACCGCCAGCCGCTTGCCGGAGCTTCAGGAGTTTTGCGGATGCGATCACGGCGAGCCCCACCGGCCCGATCGCCGACAACAGCACGACGAACATCGCGTAATCAGCCAGCGCCATCAATGAGATCGTGCCGCCCGGACGCAGCTAGCGGCGGTTGTCGCCAGCCACGGCGGCGGATCACGCCTTCTGCTCGATCCGCCAAGCCCTTCTGCATCAGACTATCGATTGTTCGTTACCCTTACAAACCTGATGGCCTGTTCTTCCTCCAGGGTCTTGTCGTTCATGCCGAGGAGGCCGCGATACGGTGCGAGTTTCGGAAGGCTGATATTCTGCGTCAGAATATGTGTCCGCAGCTCGGGCGGAAGTCGTGGAAAGTTTCGGTGGGCTTTGAGCATCTCCCGGAGATGGCTGCTGGCGAGTTCATCGACGATCCCGGCCCGGTCGACATGGCCACCAAGATTGAAATAAGTTGCACCGGCGGTCACAATGACTCGCCATTGCTCGAGGCGGGGCTGCTGCTCGGGTAAGGTGAGCTTGGCTGTCTTGAATTCGCTCGGCGGCGGCGCAGTGTACACGACGCCCGACGGCGACGATTTTGCCAATGCCGACGCAATCGAGGCTTTCCCAGGCCTCGGCGCCGCCGGCTCAGGATCGGTAGGCATCAGGCTTTCGCTCTGGGGAGCGCGATGGGGCTCGGTCAGCCTCGCGAGCGCAGGCGGCGGGCTTGCGTTCTGGGGAATGCGATCACGCTCGATCGGCGTCGTGAGTGGAGGCAGCAGGCTTTCGTCCAGGACAACGCGCTCAGGTCCGATCAGTCTGGCGAGCTGAGGCAGCGGCCTGATTGGCGCCGGGTCCGGTTGCATGAACTCGACGACTTCGAACGTCACCGCGCCTGCAACCAGTATCGTTGCCGATACAGTGCCGATAACGGGCCAATCCATCATCTCTCTCCGAGACCTGCAGGCGGCCCTTTCTATCTGAAGTCGTTCATGGCTCGCGCCCGTGACTTTTTCGTCCGCCTCGCATTCTTGAAAAAAACGCCTGCTCAAATTCGCTTATGCGACTCGACAGTCTGTCGTTCGACCTGAGAGTCCGGTTCATCAACCGAATGAACTCGACACGAGCTGCCTACCTCGATCGCGATCAAAGCCTTGTG
Organism: Bradyrhizobium sp.; assembly: GCF_019242285.1. Lineage (GTDB taxonomy): Bacteria > Pseudomonadota > Alphaproteobacteria > Rhizobiales > Xanthobacteraceae > Bradyrhizobium. The sequence continues at coordinate 16,388 of NZ_JAFAVV010000876.1, read as the reverse complement.
AACCCGCGCCCCACAGCTGTGACCCGCAAAGCGCTCCTGACGTCAGCAAACAGCAGCTCGCGCCCGCCCGGGTCGTCAACATGGTCGGCGTGGTCATCGAATGTCCCGACACCGTGCAGACGACGGCGGTGCAGACGTTCCGGGTGACGCCGCGCGGCTAGTCCTGCCCCGCCTCGCGCTCGTGTTCATCCTCGGCACCTCCCGTGCGCCACATGCCGAATAAGGGCTCGCGCGGCGAAAGCAACGATTAGTTACGTTGCATTGACAGGCACGTGCGGCTGCATTGACAGGTCTGCCGCGCTCTCGTCGCGATGAGCCGCGCTGATGCGCGGTATGAACGATCGGGCCGCCCGACTCCTCGAACGCTCCGCCTGCGGCGCCACCGGCACCGCCGGGTGCGACTGCCCCCCGGATGCGGTCTACATCCGCGCCGGCATGCGGGCCGCCGAGGCAGTCAAGGCCAACCCTGAGATGTCAGACCGCGCCATCGCCAAGGCCATCGGCCTATCCGACAAGACCGTGGCCGCAGCCCGCAAGGCAGGTGCGGAATTTTCCGCAGTTGGAACCCGTACGGGCAGAGACGACAAGACTCGCGTCAAGCCAAGGCCAACCGCCGAGGCCGCATGCCGAACCGTCTGCCAGCTCATCAACCGCGAGCCGGACCCAGCCGCCCGGATCAAGCTCATTGCCGCCGTGATCGCCGAGCTTCACGCGATGTCGGCGGAGGCATACGCCACGCTCGGCGAACGAAAGCCACAGGAGGAGGAGCGACAGGAGAACGCCGAGTCTGAGATCGTGCACTAGACCCGAGGCAGGATGGGCAGAAGCGCGCCAAGCTCTGCGCGAAAGCGTCCCTGATTTCCGTGCCCGGGGAACGGCACGGAATGAACCGGCATCTCGTGTCCGGCCTCGCGGACCGCGCGGAGCACGATCGCGTGCATGCCCGCGAGCAAGGTGACGACGGCAGCCGGCCGATACTCGGCAAGCCGCGCAGTAAAGCTCGGCAGCGACCGCACCCAATGCGCCCGCCGCTCGCCATGCGCCATCTTGTCAATTGGGATCAAAACCAGATCGTCGAGATACCATCCGCGCGTTTTGAAGCCGGCCAAAAAAACCTTATCCGTCGTGGCCTCCGGCATCAGAACGCGGCGCATATGCGTCGTCATCGCGTTCCTGCCGAGATAGAAAAAATCACCCGACGCCGGAGCCGACTCGCCGAGGAAAAGAGTCGCCACACGCTCCGGCCGGTAACGTCGCCGAACTTCCTCGACATCTTCCATAACCTTCCCCTGAAATGCCCGCCAGCGGCCCTAGCGTGCCCCGTGGTGCGTTAATCCGCCCGGGAGGCGGATGCGGAGATGTGTGCGTTTTCCCCGCCGGCCTCCTCTTTCCCGCTCGCCGCACGTCTTCAGCGGTAGGCTTCGAAATTGTCTATCCGCGATCCTTTGCCCTCATCGAGCAAAACGTTCGGGAAGCCGAAGAGGCGAACGTTCGATAGGCTTCCGCCCACCGCGTTGGGCGAGATATGAATCGCCGCAGCCCGTCTCTGCTCAGGCACGGTTTCCGATTCGGGACGATTCGGCCCGAGAAGCCACATGTTCGATATGCTGGGCGGAGTCGGCGCGGCCTGCATGGTCGGAGGAGCCTGCACGGCCGGCGGATCATTATGCGCGACCACGATGCGCCCACCACCTGGAATGTCGGCAACATACGTGCCCCGGCCAGCAAATGAAAAGACAGCCACGATCACGACGACCGCTACAGATGCGGCGATGCTACGCACGGGCCACTGCCTCAACGATGGCGGCGGTGGAAGAGCCACCGGTTCGGGCTTACGCCTTTGCTTCGGTTTCGACGTCTTGGGTTCCGATGATAGTTTCCGCATTTTGATCCCCAACCTGATTCGAATGGGATCTTTGTCCGTAGAGTCTGTGTTCGCTTTGTGTTGGAAAGACCCGGGAGAACCCGGGGTAAATACCCGTTTAACCGACTACTTCTGCGGGTCGGTCAAACCTCCCGTGCCAGTCACGGCGCGATTGCCCGTTTGATGGTAGGCCATGGTGGTAAGGCATGGGAAACCCCGAAATCTTCGGGGAAATCGAGGGCAATTGTGGCAATCCGGTCCCGATGCAGGAACCTCTCCAGCTCCGCCACGCTCATTTTCGCGACCGTCATGCCGTTCCCTGCTCTCGCCCCGCGGGCCCTGTTACACTACATTGCGAGGACAGCTCAAACGGACGCGCCGATGCCCAGCCACGCCCCCCTCGCCGCCACGCCCCCGCCGCCGAACCTGTTGCGCGAGCAGACCGGCAGCGTCGCGGTGCTGACCTTGAACCGGCCGGCCGCGCGCAACAGCCTGTCGGAGGCGCTGATCGCGGAGCTGCATGCCGCGCTCGACGAGATCGCCGACGACAAGAGCGTTCGCGCCGTCGTGATCGCCGCCAATGGCCCCGCCTTCTCCGCCGGCCACGACCTGAAGGAATTGACGGCGCGCCGCGGTGATGCCGATCGCGGGCGGGCCTATTTCGCCGCGTTGATGAATGCCTGCAGCGCGATGATGCAGGCGATCGTGCAGCTGCCACAGCCCGTGGTCGCCGCCGTGCAGGGCGTCGCCACCGCGGCCGGATGCCAGCTCGTCGCGAGCTGCGATCTCGCGGTCGCCTCGGATGCCGCGACGTTTGCTACGCCCGGCGTCGACATCGGCCTGTTCTGCTCGACCCCGATGGTGGCGCTGTCGCGCAACGTGCCGCGCAAGCGGGCGCTGGAAATGCTGCTGACCGGCGAAGCGATCTCGGCCACCACCGCGAAGGACATCGGCCTCGTCAACCGCGTGGTCACCGCCGGCACCGAGCGCGACGCCGCGATCGCGCTGGCGCGGAAGGTCGTGCTGAAATCCGCGCACACGGTGCGGATCGGCAAGGCGGCGTTCTACCGCCAGGCGGAGATGAGTCTTGCGGACGCGTATCGCTATGCCGCCGAGGTGATGACGGAGAACATGCTGGCACGCGACGCCGAGGAAGGCATCGGCGCCTTCATCGAGAAGCGCGCGCCGAAATGGCGGGATTGCTGATCCTCATCCTGAGGAGCCGCGAAGCGGCGTCTCCAAGGATGCAGGCCCGACTGGGGCCTCATGGTTCGAGACGCTTCCCTCCTCACCATGAGGATTGAAGGACAACGAGATGAATCACGACACCTATTCCGACGACTACATCCGAAGCATCCTCAACGGCGTGAAGTCGATCGCGATGGTCGGCGCCTCGCCGGTCGAGGTGCGCCCGAGCTACTTCGCCTTCAAGTACCTGGTGCAGCGCGGCTACGACATGATCCCGGTCAATCCGGGCCATGTCGGCAAGAGCCTGCTCGGCCGGCCTTTCGTCGCCTCGCTCGCCGACATCGGTCACCCCATCGACATGGTCGACATCTTCCGCAGCTCGGCCCACATCATGCCGGTGGTCGGCGCGGCCCTTCAGCTCGATCCATTGCCGAAGGTGATCTGGATGCAGCTCGGCGCGCGCGACGATGACGCCGCCGCGAAGGCGGAAGCCGCCGGCATCAGGGTCGTGATGAACCGCTGCCCGAAGATCGAATACGGCCGGCTGTCGTCGGAAATCTCGTGGATGGGCGTCAACTCGCGTACCATCAGCGCCAAGCGCGCGCCGATCCCGACCCAGGGCATGCGGCTGTCGCTGAACCGGACCAGCGTCGGCGGCGGCGCCACCGCGGCCTCCGACCGCGCCGCGAAAAACAAAAGTGAGCTTTCCTGACATATCGCGAAAGGATCGTGTCGCGCGCGCGACGAAGCGAAGCGGGCCCGTTGCAAAATCCGGCGGTCGTCGCGAGTAGCCTTGACGGGTGCTTTTCGCGGACGCAATGGTCCTCCCCAGAGAGGAGGCGAGCCGGTACCGCCTCGACTATAAGCCGCCGGTTTCATGCATCGTTTTTGGCGACGGGCTGCCTCCTGCTCCAAAAGCCTCGATCAATTCATCAAAGGAAACCGTATGACCGATCGTTTGCCGGGATTTTCGACCCTCGCCGTGCATGCCGGCGCGCAGCCGGACCCGACCACCGGCGCGCGCGCGACGCCGATCTATCAGACCACCTCCTTCGTGTTCAACGACGCCGACCATGCGGCCTCGCTGTTCGGATTGCAGGCGTTCGGCAACATCTATACCCGCATCGGCAACCCGACCAACGCGGTGCTGGAGGAGCGGGTCGCGGCGCTCGAGGGCGGCACCGCGGCGCTCGCGGTCGCCTCCGGCCACGCTGCACAGGTGATCACGCTCCAGCAGTTATTGATGCCCGGCGACGAATTCGTCGCCGCGCGAAAACTTTACGGCGGCTCGATCAACCAGTTCACCCATTCCTTCAAGAGTTTTGGCTGGAACGTCGTCTGGGCGGATACCGACGACGTCGGTAGCTTCGAGGCGGCCTTGAGCCCGCGCACCAAGGCGATCTTCATCGAATCCATCGCCAATCCCGGCGGCACCGTCACCGACATCGAGGCGATCGCCGCGATCGCCCGCAGGGCCGGCGTGCCCCTGATCGTCGACAACACCCTGGCATCGCCCTATCTGATCAAGCCGATCGACCACGGCGCCGACATCGTCGTGCATTCGCTGACGAAATTCCTCGGCGGCCACGGCAATTCGATCGGCGGCATCATCGTCGATGCCGGCACCTTCGACTGGTCGAAAGGCAACAAATACCCGATGCTGAGCGAGCCGCGGCCGGAATATCACGGCATCAGGATCCAGGAGACCTTCGGCAATTTCGCCTTCGCGATCGCCTGCCGGGTGCTCGGCCTGCGCGACCTCGGGCCGGCGCTGTCGCCGTTCAACGCCTTCCTGATCCTGACCGGCATCGAGACGCTGCCGCTGCGCATGCAGAAGCACTGCGACAATGCGAAGGCGGTTGCGGAATATCTCTCAGGCCACAAGGCGGTCGCGGCGGTGAACTATGCCGGGCTGCCCGGCGACAGGTACAACAACGTCGCCCGCAAATATTGTCCGCGAGGCGCGGGCGCGGTGTTCACCTTCAGCCTGAAGGGCGGCTATGACGCCGGCGTCAAGCTGGTGTCGAACCTGAAGCTGTTCTCGCATCTGGCCAATGTCGGCGACACCCGCTCGCTGGTGATCCACCCGGCCTCGACCACGCACAGCCAGCTCGACGACGCCGCCAAGGTGAAGGCCGGGGCCGGCCCGGACATCGTGCGGCTGTCGATCGGGATCGAGGACCGCGACGACCTGATCGCGGACCTGGAGCAGGCGCTTTCGGCCTGATCCTCATCCGTTAGCTCAGCGATCGACGCGGGAGCCCATTGCGCGCTCCCGCATCGGCGAGCCGCGCCAGCTTAACCTTTCATTTACCACGTTCGGGAGAATGTGGGGCGAACTGAGACGCTGGTGATGGCGAGGACACGATGCTGCGCTGGTTGTTGCCGATCCTGATCGTGGCCGCCGCGGGCAGCACCGCCTTCGCCGCCGATCAGCTCGCCATCCCAAAACCTCACGTCAAGGCGAGGATGGCCGTCGGCCACCGCGAGCCCCGAGCCGTGGCCATGCCGGATCCAGACTCGCTGATCTCGCCCTCGCTGCCGACGACACCGATCCTGCTCGGCTCCTCGACCCTGCCAGGCTATTACGGCCGCCCCTTCGACTATGAGTATCAGGGCGCCTATTACGGCGGTCCCAATCCCAGCTACCTGCTCCGCCTGCCCTACGCCTGCGGCATCTACGGCTATTGCTGATTTATCCTGCTGCGTCGAGATCAGTAGGGTGGGCTAAGCGGCCATGTGCACATGAGTCCGCCGCACGAAGGTAAGAGCGTGCCCACCATTTGAAGCCGTGCTGTCGTGATGATGGTGGGCACGGCGCTCGCGCGCCTTAGCCCACCCTACGGCTCACGGCGACATGCCTAACCGGTCTGCTTGAACACCATGGAGAGCGGCTGCATCTCCACACGCGCCCGCCGTTGCGCAAGCCGCTCGGCCTGAAGCACCGCGAGCGTCAGCACGGCGATGGCGACCGCCTGATGCGCCAGTGCGAGCACGATCGGGACCTGGTAGAGCAGCGTGAGGATGCCCAGCGTCGCCTGCAGCGTGATCACGGCGGCCAGCCATCGCGCGCCGCTGACGGCGGCGTCGCCCGCGCCTGAGCGGATCGCATCGAACATGTGCCACGCCGCCAGCGCAAACAGCACGTAAGCGGTCATGCGGTGCTCGAACTGCACCGTCAGCGCGTTCTCGAACAGATTGCGCCACCACGGCGCCTCGTACCACAGCCGCGCCGCCGAGGGCACGAAGCCGCCGTCGATCTCGGGCCAGGTGTTGTACATCAGGCCGGCGCGCAGGCCGGCGACCAGCGCGCCGAGGTGGAGCTGCACGAAGGTCAGCCCGACCAGCACCGTGCTCGCCAGTCTGAGCCGTGCGGGCGCCACCATGGGCGGCCGTCCATCGAGCCGGCGCAGGGTCCAGACGATCGCCGCATAGATCAGCAGCGCCAGCACCAGATGGGTGGCGAGCCGGTATTGCGAGACTTCGGTCCGCTCCGACAGGCCCGAGGCGACCATCCACCAGCCGACCACGCCCTGCAGCGCGCCGAGGGCGAAGATGAACCACAGCCGCCGCTTCAGTTCGGGCGCCAAGGCGCCGCGCCAGAGGAAGAACAGGAACGGCAGCAGATAGACCACGCCGATCACGCGCCCGAGCAGCCGGTGGCTCCATTCCCACCAGAAGATCGTCTTGAACTCCGCGAGCGTCATGTCGGAATTGAGCTGGATGTATTGCGGGATCGACTTGTAGGCGTCGAACGCCTGCTCCCACTGCGCGTCGCTCAGCGGCGGCAGCGCGCCGGTGACCGGCTTCCATTCGACGATGGACAGCCCCGACTCGGTCAGCCGCGTCGCACCGCCGACCAGCACCATCAGCGCGATCAGCGCCGCCACGACGAGCAGCCACGCGCGAACGGCGCGAAGCGACGATGGCTGTTGTTCCGGAATGGCGGTCATCAAACCCCGAGCTTGCAATCCTGAGCTTGCAATCCTTAGCTTGAATGGATTTGCGCGCCCCTTATAGTCCGGCCGCTCCGGCATGCAAGCCGCGGCCGTGAGCGCCACATTCCCGTCACCATGACCATCCGCACCCGCAAATTCTTCGGCGCCATCCTGCTGCTGTTCCTGCTCCTGGTCTGGGCGCTGTTGGGCATGACGGTCGCGCAGACGCCATGGCTGGCGAGTTCCGGCATCGCCCAGGCGATCTTCTACGTCGTCGCCGGCATGGGCTGGCTGCTGCCCGCGATGCCGATCGTGAGCTGGATGTCGCGGCCCGGCCGGTGATCGGTGCCTAGCGCAATCCGCCGCAGCAGCGGCCGGATGAGCGTCTCGCCGTCCGGGACGACGTGTCGGAAAACCCGGATATCGCTACGCTCGCCCGGCTACGCTTGCTTCATCAAACACTGACGAGGCCGAATCAGCGGAGTGAATCCGGACTTCAGTCTCGGCGCCGGCGTCTCAGGCCGCCAAACCGCCTGCGCCAAAACCGAAATTTGTCGAGCGCATTCAAATCGATGCGGCCGACCTCCGCATGTCTCGCGAAAATTCCTCTTTCTTTTTTTCAGAAAAATGTCTATATCGTCCCGTCCCGCCTCCATCGGAGGGGCGCTTCGCGATCGTCACGGACGTGGGAGGCGGGATGCGATGGACGCGGCGGTGCGCGAGACGAGCGCGCTGTCGCGGACGGCGAAAACGTGTGGTCCTGGCGCCGCGACGCTGGCGCTAAGCTGTTCGGTGATGATCCGAAGAGCGACGGGGGCAAGAAAGCCCGTTCCCCGAGGAGAGCACGGCATAAGCGTTAACACCATCGCGCAGGGAATGCCGGTGATTTCGGCTGAACCTGTGGTTCCTGCCCCGTGCTTACTTGCTGCACGGGGGCCATGGGTGAGGCTGAACCACCCGGCATTCCCTGCGCCCTCTGCGATTTCGAGGGCGATGTTTTTGCAAAACTCGGACGAATCTCGTCGCGAGAAGGCCAACGTATGCCTCGCCTCCGTAGGGTGGGCAAAGCGGCCCTCGCACCGAAGCCCGCCACGCAAAGGAAAAAGCGTGCCCACCATTCCAGAGCGACGCCGCCGAGACAATGGCGGGCACGTTGCTCTGCGCCATGCGCGTTCGCCCCTTAGCCCACCCTACCCGTCGCTGCCCGTCGCGCGCCCTCTTGTGCTCACTCCGGCCGTCGCGTCGGCTGCACCGGCGCGAACAGGCCGCCGGCCAGCAGCACGCGCATCGCACGCAGCGAGTGCCGGCGGCCGTCCCAGTCGATCCGGGGCAGTGCGCGCAAATTGGTGCGGCCTGCCGATTCCACGACGCCCGGTATCGCCGACACCGCGCTGGCAAATCCCGCCTGCTCCGCCATCACCACATGCGCGCGGCGGAAGCTGTCGCGGTCGCCGAACGGATAGGCGAAATGCCTGACCTCGCGACGCAACGCCGTCTCGGCCACCGCGCGGCCCATGGTCATCTCGCGCAACGCGGCGGCATCCTTCAGGCTCGACAGCATGGGAAAGTTCACGGTCGCGCAGCCGAACGTCACCAGCGGGTCGGCGGCGAGCTTGGCGAGGTCGGCCCAGTCCATCGCAGCCTCGCGCGACAGCGCGGCGAGATCGACGGAATAGCGCCTGCACAGGTCGTTGATGGCGGCGGTCAGCTCCGGCGGCGCGAGCCGGCGGAGCCAGCCGCTGAGGAATTCGTAGAGTTCGTATTTGTCCGCGGTGGTCGCCACCGCAAAATGCCGCTCCTGGCGGTCGATCATCAGGCTGATGCGGTTCTCGCGCGCGATGATCGCCTCCAGGGCCAGCCACCAGGCTTCGCCGAGCCCGTCGGGAAACGCCGTCGGCACGTAGACGGTGAAGGGCACGCGATGGCGCGACAGCACCGGATGGGCCCAGGTGAGGAGTCCCTTGTCGACGCCGTCGAAGGTCAGGCAAACGAAGCGTCGCGGCTGCTCCAGGATCACCGCGCGGCGGCACGCCTCGTCGATGCCGACGATGTCGTACCTCCAACGCCTCAACGCGCGGATGGTGCGGTCGAGAAATCGCGGCGTGATCTCGTTCCGCTTCAGCGGCTGAAACCGTCCTGGACGCCGCGGCCGCACCCGCTGGAACCGCAGGATCGCGCCGGCGCTGGCGGTGTCGCGCCCGGGCCAGAAGGCGCGGCCGGAGAAATAGGCAAGCTCGAGCTTCAGGCTGGTCAACAAACTGTCGTCGGACGGCAACTTCTCGTCTCTCGCTACGATCGTGTCGGTGCGCGGCGCATCTCATTACCCTTTGTTGACACTTCTTTGCAAAGGTCGGCGCAAGTCGAGAATTGCAAATTTTTCCCTGTCCGACAGGTTCAACATGACAATGGCTGCCGCGATCGGGAGCCGGACGGCAGAGGTGCGGTCGCCGGCAGGCCGGATCGCGCGCGTCGAGATCATCGGCGATCTCGGCGAGGCCGAGGCCGTCTGGCGCACCCTGGAAGGTGGGGAACAGTTCTCCACGCCCTATCAGCGCTTCGACTTTCTCGCCGCCTGGCAGCGGCATGTCGGCGAGCGCGAGCAGGCCTCGCCCTTCATCGTGGTCGCCAGCGACGCGGAGCGGCGACCGCTCCTGCTGCTGCCGCTCACGCTCCGCCGCGACCATGGCGTCCGCACCGCTTCCTTCATGGGCGGCAAGCACACCACCTTCAACATGGCGCTGTGGGACCGCGATTTCGCAGGCCATGCGACCGCCGCCGATCTCGACGCGCTGCTGGCGGGCCTGCGCGCGCGCGGCGCGGCCGACGCGCTCTCGCTCACCCGGCAGCCGCAGCGCTGGCGCGACCTGGTCAACCCGTTCACCGCGCTGTCGCATCAGCCCTCGATCAATGGCTGCCCGGTCATGACCATTGCGCCCGGAGCCGCGCCGGCGGAGCTGATCAGCAACTCGTTCCGGCGGCGGTTGAAGAGCAAGGAGCGCAAGCTGCAGGCGCTGCCGGGCTATCGCTACCTCATCGCCAGCGACGAGGCCGAGATCGGCCGCCTGCTCGACTGGTTCTTCCGCGTCAAGCCGCTGCGGATGGCCGAGCACAAGCTCCCCAACGTGTTCGCCGACGCCGGTGTCGAGGACTTCATCCGCGACATCTCGCGGGCGACATCACCGGATGGCAAGCGCGTCGTCGACGTCCACGCCCTCGCATGCGACGAGGAAGTCATTGCCCTGTTCGCCGGCGTCGCCGACGGACATCGGTTCTCGATGATGTTCAACACCTACACTTTGTCGGAGCATTCCCGTTTCAGCCCGGGCCTGATCCTGCTCCGCAACATCGTCGACCACTACGCCGGCCGCGGCTTTCGGGCGCTCGATCTCGGCATCGGCACCGACGAATACAAGCGGCTGTTCTGCAAGCTGGACGAGCCGATCTTCGACAGTTTTGTTGCGCTGAGCGGCCGCGGCAGGGTCGCGGCCACGGCGATGTCGGTCGTGGCCCGCGGCAAGCACCTGGTCAAGCAGAACCAGCGCCTGCTCGACCTCGCGCAAAAGCTGCGGCACAGATTCGGCTGATCCGCAGAACCAGATCAGGCGGCGGCTTCGACCTCGGGCCGCGGCTCGTCGGCGTCGTCCACCGGCTTGTCCAGCATGGTCACGACCGAGAAGCCGACCGCCTCGAGCTGCTCGCACAGCGCCGCGCGGGCGTCCGGCGCCATCGCAGGCGCCGGCACCACCACCGCCCGCGCCCCTGCGGTCAACAGCTCCGCCGGAAGATCGGACGCGGTTCCGGCATTCAGGAGCACATGGTCGTAGACCCGCAGCAGCGCATCGATCGCGAGCGTCAGCCGCGGCGACTTCAAGAGGTTGCGGTCAAAGCCGGGCCGTCCCGCATTGACCAGATGCGCCCGCGACCGGCCATCCTTGGTGATGATCTCGGCAAACGACGCCTCGCCCTGCAGCAGCTCAGCCAGCCCGGGCGCGTCGGGATCGACGGATGCCGCGGTGATCACGGGCGCAGCCGCCGCAAGGTCGACCAGCACCGTTCGCGCGTCCTGCGCGAGCAACCGCGCCAGTCTCAACGCCGTTGCGGCGAGGCCCTCGCCCGGCGCGGTCCCCAAGACCGTGATCTTGTGGGCGTTCGCGCCCTCGCCACGCAGCACCGTCGCCAATTGCTCGATCTCGGCGGGCTCGGCGGCGATCGGCTCGCTCGGCACGAGCTCGGGCGCCGCCTCGATCATCGGCTCCGCTCTCGGATCGATCGCGTCCGTGGATGCGAGCCGGGAGGCGCCCGGCGCCGTCATGCCGAGCAGCTCGCCGGTGACGACGATGCCGGTCGCCAGCAGCAGCGTGGCCAGCGTCGCGATCAGCACGATCGGAAGCTTCTTGGGATAGGCCGGCGTATTCGAGACCAGCGCCCGCGAGATGATGCGGCCGTCCGACGGGCCGGCCTCGATGTTCTCACGCGTGGTGGCCTCGCGGTATTTCGCCAGATAGGATTCCAGGAGATCACGCTGCGCCTTGGCCTCGCGCTCGAGCGCCCGCAACTGGACGTCCTGGCCGTTGCTGGAGGACGCCTGCTTCTTCAACTGATCCAGGCTCGCATTCAGGCTGTCGACCCGGCCGCCGGCGATGCGCGCATCGTTCTCGAGCGAGCGCGAGATCTTGCCGGCTTCATCGCGAATCTGCCGGTCGAGATCGGTGAGCTGCGCCTTCAATTCCTTGATGCGAGGATGATTGTCGAGCAGCGTCGACGACTGCTCCGCGAGCTGCGCCCGCAGCGTCACCCGCTGCTCGGACAGCCGCCGCATCAATTCGGAATTGAGCACTTCGGACGCCTCGATCGGATTGCCGCTCTGCAGCATCTCGCGGATCAGCCGCGCCTTGGTCTCGGCATCGGCCTTCTGCGCCCGCGCATTGTTCAGTTGCGTGTTGAGCTCGCCCATCTGCTGGTTCGAGAGCGTGGTGTTGTTGGTGCCGACGAACAGGCTCGATTTGGAGCGGAAATCCTCGACCCGCGATTCCGCATCGGCCACCTTGTGGCGGAGATTCTCGATCTCGCCCGACAGCCACTGGCTCGCCGACCGCGCCTGCTGCTGCCGCGCGCTCTGCTGCAGCACCAGGTAGTTCTCGCCGACCGAATTGACGACCTGGGCCGCGAGCTCCGGATCCTGCGACTGGAACTCGACCACGATGACGCGCGACTTGTCGACCGCATAGGCCGTCAGGCGGTCGAAATAGGAATCCAGCACCCGCTCTTCCGGCGTCATCGAGAACGGATCGCGGGCGATCCCGAACAAAGCGAGCAGCGAGCGCAGCGGCGACAGTCCGCGCAGCACGGGATCGAACTCGGGCAATTCGGCGAGCTTGTTCTGCTTGATGACCTGGCGTGCGAGCTCGCGCGACAGCACGAGCTGCACCTGGCTGGTCACCGCCTCGGCGTCGAGCGCGGCCCGCTCCTCGTTGCGCTCGCCGCTCGGCCGCAGGAACACGTTCTCGCGGCCATCGATCAGGATGCGCGCTTCCGACCTGTAGCGCGGCGTGACGAGGTTGACGGCAGCGATGGACAACGCGGCGACGATCACCGTCGGAACGATGATGAAGCGGCGCTTGCGCGACAGCGCCTCACCAAGCGCGCGAAGATCGAGGTCGCCGGAGGCAACCGTCGCAGCCGGCTTGACCGGGGCCGGCGCAGATTTCGGCTTGGCGGCGGCCGCAATCTGCGCCGCCCCCCTGATCCAACGCAACAATGCCATACGCATCGCACAACTCCCGCGGACGCTGCGACCCCGTCTCATCCGCGGCGATTACACTTGATTATGGTTGCCGGCCGGTTAATTCCGACAAATCGACGGCGACCAGTCGGCGAGAATCGAGCAATCTCATGCTTTGTTAACGACGAAAGCCGTTAATTCGACTCAACAATTCTGCTGGATTTCAGATGCTGGACGTGCCCGCCGACATCAACCGTTCGTTTCGGCTAACACCGGTGCTGACGATGCCGCCGCCCTCGGACAAGCCGCTTCGCATCCTGCATGTGGTGCGCACGCCGGTCGGAGGCATCTTCCGTCACATCCTCGACCTCGCCAACGGCCAGGTCGAGCGCGGCCATCATGTCGGCATCGTCGCGGATACGCTGACCGGCGGCGCGCGCGCCGCGGAGGCGCTGGCGGAGATCGGACCACGCCTGACGCTCGGCGTCCATCGCTTTGCGATCCAACGCGAGCCTGCCTTCGCGGATGCCCTGGTATGGCTGCGCTTCCGGCGCCTGGTCCGGCAGCTCGGACCCGACGTGCTGCACGGCCATGGTGCGAAGGCCGGGGCCCTCGTTCGCCTCGGCACCGCGCCGCAGGACGCAATCCGGGTCTACACGCCGCATGGCGGCTCGCTGCACTACCCGCTCACGACGTTCAAGGGCAAATTCTATAGCTACCTCGAACGCGCGCTGATGGATCGCACCGACCTGTTCCTGTTCGAGAGCGCGTTCGCCCGCGATACCTATCAGCGCACCGTCGGCTTGCCCCGCGCGCAGGTGCGCTGCGTCTTCAACGGCGTCACCGCCGAGGAATTCGATGTCGTCGCGCCCGCCCCTGACGCCACCGACGTCGTCTATGTCGGCGAGTTCAGGCATATCAAGGGCGCGGACCTGCTGGTCGACGCGGTGGCGCGGCTGCATGCCGACGGCAGGCCGCTGACGCTGACGCTCGCCGGCGACGGCGAGGAGATGGCCGCGCTCAAGGCCCAGGTCGAACGGCTGGGATTGACGCACTCGGTGCGTTTCATCGGGCACGTCAAGGCGCGCTACGGCTTCTCCAAGGGCAAGCTGCTGGTCGTGCCCTCGCGCGGCGACTCCATGCCCTATGTCGTGATCGAAGCGGGCGCCGCCGGCATGCCGATGGTCGCGGCCAATGTCGGCGGCATTCCCGAAATCTTCGGCCTGCACAATGACGCGTTGTTCGCTTCCGGCATCCCGGGTGCGATTGCGGATGCGATCGAGAGCGCGCTGGACGAGCCGGCGGCGACGCAGGTGCGCGCCCGGTCGCTGCGCGAACGCATCCTGATCCACTTCTCGCAAAAGGCGATGGTCGATGGCGTGATGGCAGGCTACCGCGATGCGCTGCTACAGGCCGATGCTCGGCCTCGCTGACTGCAACGAACAGGGCAATGAAATGCTGACTCTCATTTACCAAGCTAACCATTTCTTCCGATTTACTCGCTAAACCCCTGGTTGGGGAATACCGCCTCTGCGCCCCGATGGCTTAGATTACAGGGCGCACCGGTGCACCGACAGGCCGGGAACGACAGTGGAAACGATCGACGCACACACCATGTTCGACGCCGCGGCGTCGGCCGCAGCCACAGCACCGCCGCTGGAGCGACGCCGCCGCCTGTCGCAGGCCGCGCTCGCGATCGTCAACCAGAAGGTACGGCCAGCCTATTCGCCGATCGTGATCGCCGGCGTCGTCCGCCTGGTCGATTTCGTGATGCTGAGCATCATCGGCATCGCGCTCTATTTCGCCTATGCGGTGCCGCTGTCCGGCTTCCGGTGGGAATATGTCGCGGCGATCCTGGGGATCACCACGACCGCGGTGATCTGCTTCCAGGCCGCCGACATCTATCAGGTCCAGGTCTTCCGCGGCCAGCTCCGGCAATCGACGCTGATGATCTCGTCATGGGCCTTCGTCTTCCTGCTCTTCATCGGCGTCTCGTTCTTTGCCAAGCTCGGTGGCGAGATTTCCCGGGTCTGGCTGTCGGCCTTCTTCTTCGTCGGCCTTGCCGCTCTGATCGCCCAACGCCTGGCCATGCGCGCGCTGGTGCGGCAATGGGCGCGCCAGGGCCGGCTCGACCGGCGCACCATCATCGTCGGCTCGGATCACAGCGGCGAGGAGCTGGTGCAGGCGCTCAAGACCCAGGTCGATTCCGACATCGACGTGCTCGGCGTGTTCGATGACCGCAACGACACCCGCGCGCTCGAAACCTGCGCGGGCAGTCCGAAGCTCGGCAAGGTCGACGACATCGTCGAGTTCGCCCGCCGCACCCGCGTCGATCTCGTGCTGTTCGCACTGCCGATCTCGGCGGAGAGCCGTATCCTGGAAATGCTGAAGAAGCTCTGGGTGCTGCCGGTCGACATCCGCCTGTCCGCCCACACCAACAAGCTGCGCTTCCGTCCCCGCTCCTATTCCTATCTCGGCGAGGTGCCGACGCTGGACGTGTTCGAGGCGCCGATCACCGATTGGGACCTGGTGATGAAATGGCTGTTCGACCATCTCGTCGGCGGCCTGATCCTGGTGCTGGCGCTGCCGGTGATGGCGCTGGTGGCGCTGGCCGTCAGGCTCGACAGCCCGGGCCCCGTGCTGTTCCGCCAGAAGCGCTTCGGCTTCAACAACGAGCGCATCGACGTCCTCAAGTTCCGCTCGCTCTATCACCACCAGGCCGACCCGAACGCCTCCAGGGTCGTCACCAAGGACGATCCCCGCGTCACCCGGGTCGGGCGCTTCATCCGCAAGACCAGCCTCGACGAGCTGCCCCAGCTCTTCAATGTCGTGTTCAAGAGCAACCTCTCCCTGGTCGGCCCACGGCCGCATGCGGTGCAAGGCAAGCTGCAGAGCCGGCTGTTCGACGAGGCCGTCGACGGCTATTTCGCGCGACATCGCGTCAAGCCGGGCATCACCGGCTGGGCCCAGATCAACGGCTGGCGCGGCGAGATCGACAATGAGGAGAAGATCCAGAAGCGCGTCGAGTTCGACCTCTATTACATCGAGAACTGGTCGGTGCTGTTCGACACCTACATCCTGTTGAAGACGCCGGTCGCGCTGATGACCAAGAACGAGAATGCTTATTGAGTGGCAATTCCTGTCGCGTTGCGTGAGTTGATGAGCCCATGATGGCGTATGCGGCAACGGCCGGGGAAGAATCCTCGTCAGCGCCGGGCGTGCTCGCGCTGCAACGCGCGCTGGTGTGGCTCGCCGGCGCCTCGATCGCCATCGTATTCGTCGAGCCGAGCCCCTACGAGCTGGTGACGCTCACGGCGATCGTGCTGTTCTTCGCCACCAGGCTGCGCCTCCGGCTGATGTTCATGCCGCTGATCCTGCTGCTGGCGGCGCTCAATCTCGGCTACAGCATCAGCGCCGTCCCGCTGCTCGAGGATCCCAACGTCGCAAGCTGGATCGCGACGTCCTGGTACATGGCGGTGACCGTGATCTTCCTCGCGATGGTGATCGCGGAGGATACGGCGGCGCGGCTCGACATGCTGCGGCGCGGGCTGATCGTCGGCGGCATGATCGCGGCGCTGGCGGCGATCGGCGGCTATTTCAACCTCGTCCCCGGCGGCCATGACCTGCTCACGCTCTACGAGCGCGCGCGCGGCACCTTCAAGGACCCGAACGTGCT
>NZ_JAFAVV010000863.1 GCF_019242285.1 Bradyrhizobium sp. | reverse complement strand
ATCTCTGTCCATCGAGGGCTTCCGCAAAGCCTTCCGCCGCAAGGCCTCTCTTCAGCAATTCTCTGATCGCTGAAGCTCTGCTCGGCATGCGCTTTTCAAAACGCCACGTATCGACGGCGCGGAGTTCGCTCGGCGACAGCATGATCTGAAGGCGTTCGCCCCTGCTGAGCTGGCCCATCCACTCACCCGCCTAATCCGTCAAACCCTCACAATGAGTCAGTTGCTCATTAGTCTGCCGAAGCACATTCACATAAGTTAATGCACGAATCTCCGAGCGGGCGGAAACGGTCAATGCATTGAACTACTTATTTTATTGACGATCCATCGCACGACAGGCACGCTGCAAGTGTCGGCTGAGGGACCGATCGCACCCTCGCCGGTACAAGGGACAGCCCGACGTGCCGATCGCCCGCCTGCTCGCGAACCACCCGTTGCCGCCGGAACGGCAGCGCGTGCTCATGCTTGCGTTCAATCTTACATTGCGTAAATTGAATTTGGTGGACCGGGACGATCCGATTTGCGAAATGGTTGCTCGCAAGGTCATCGAGATCGGGACAGGTGGTAGCGCGAACGCCGCCGCGATCGCGGAGATCGCGTACAGGCAGCTTCACCCGTCGTAAGGCCTCCGCGGTTGGCCGCCTTTTCCAGCCACGGAATTCCCGTCCTGCAAGGCGGGGAAATCCGACCCCGCCGACATGACCCGCTCAAAATACCGCCCTATATTCCGGCCTGAAACGAATCAGGCCTGTCATGCGCGTGTTCAGCGTTCCCGTCTCCGCACCGTTCCTGCGCACCGTCATCGGCGCGCTGATCGACGGCGCGCTGGTCGACGGCTTCGAGGCGCGGACGAATCCGGCGCGGCTCGCGGAAGCGACGCTGTATTTGCCGACGCGGCGCGCGGTGCGGATGGCGCGAGAGGGGTTCCTCGACGAGCTGCGCACCGACGCGGCGGTGCTGCCACGCATTGTCGCCCTCGGCGACATCGACGAGGACGAGCTGGCGTTTGCGGAAGAGGCCGAGCCGTTCGACGGCCGCGCGCCGCTCGACATTCCGCCCCGGCTCGGCGAGCTGGCGCGCCGGCTGACGCTGGCGCGGCTGGTCGGCGCCTGGGCCAAGAGCGAGGCGTCGGCGCCGCTCGTGGTCGGCGGGCCGGCCTCCATGCTCGCGCTCGCCGCCGACCTGGCGCGGCTGATGGACGACATGGTGACCCGCGGCGTCGAGTGGGACAGGCTGGAGGGCCTGGTGCCCGGCGAGCTCGACCCGTACTGGCAGCTCTCGCTGAAATTCCTCAAGATCGCGCAGCAGGCCTGGCGCGGCTATCTCGACGAGATCGGCAGGATCGAGCCGGCGGCGCGGCGCGACAGGCTGATCGCGGCCGAGGCGGCGCGGCTGACTGCGCGCCATCCGGGACCGGTCGTGGCGGCGGGCTCGACCGGCTCGATGCCGACCACGGCCACATTCCTGCATGCGGTGGCGAAGCTGAAGCAGGGCGCCGTGGTGCTGCCCGGTCTCGACACCGATCTCGACCAGGAGGCCTGGCAGAGCATGGGTGGCGGGATCAGGGATGGACAGCAGAAGTTCGCCACCCATCCCGCCTCGAACCATCCGCAGTTCGCCATGCATGCGCTGTTGAAGCGGTTCGGCATCGAACGCGAAGATGTCCGTATCCTCGGCCGGCCGGATGCGAACGGCCGCGAGGTGCTGCTGTCGGAAGCAATGCGGCCGTCACGCGCGACTGCGCAATGGCACGACCGGCTGGCGCGGCCGGCCATCGCGGCCCGGATCGCCGCCGGCATGGCCCGCCTCACCGTGATCGGGGCGCCGAACCCGGAGATGGAGGCGCTGGCGATCGCGGTCGCGCTGCGCGAGGCGCACCATGAACGGAAGTCGGCGGCGCTGGTGACGCCGGACCGCGCGCTGGCGCGGCGGGTGATGGCGGCGCTGACGCGCTGGAATCTCGACTTCGACGATTCCGGCGGCGATGCGCTGATGGACACGCCGGCCGGCGTGTTCGCCCGCCTCGCGGCCGAGGCGGTCGCGAGGGGTCTGGAGCCGCCGACGCTGCTGGCGCTGTTGAAGCACCCGCTGTGCCGGCTCGGCGCGGCACCGGGCGCGCATCGCCGCGCGATCGAGACCCTGGAGCTGGCGCTGCTGCGTGGCACGCGTCCGCAGGCCGGCAGCGCCGGACTCGCGCGCGACTTCGCGCGCTTTCGCGACGAGCTCGCCAAGCTCGACCGCAGCGAGGTGTCGCTGCTGCACCGGGCCGAACGCCGCGCGCGGCTGAAGCCCTGGCAGCTCGACCGCGCCGATGCGCTGATCCAAGCGCTGCGGGTGGCGCTGGCGCCGCTGGAAACCCTGCCCGCGGCAAAACCGCAGGATTTTGCCGAGCTGGCAGAGCGGCACCGCGAGATCCTGATTGCGCTCTCGACCGACGAGGCCGGCATCGCCGCCGCCTTCGAGGCACAGGAAGGGCTGGCGCTGGCGAAGGCCTTCGACGACCTCACCGGCGAGGGCACGCGCAGCAATGTGATCGTTCCGCTGCCCGATTATCCCGAGGTGTTCCAGACCGCCTTCGCCGACCGCGCGGTGCGGCGTCCGGAAAAGCCGGGCACAAAATTCCACATCTACGGCCCGCTGGAATCGCGCTTGATGCAGGCCGACCGCGTCATCGTCGGCGGCCTGATCGAGGGCGTGTGGCCGCCGGCGCCGCGGATCGATCCATGGCTGAGCCGGCCGATGCGCCATGAGCTTGGCCTCGATCTGCCGGAGCGGCGCATCGGCCTGTCCGCCCACGATTTCGTGCAGCTTGCCGGCAACGCCGACGTCATCCTGAGCCACAGCGCCAAGGCCGGCGGCGCGCCGGCCGTCGCCTCGCGCTTCCTGCACCGGCTGGAGGCCGTCGCGGGCGAAAAGCGCTGGCAGGCGGCGACCGAGGCCGGCGCGAGATACGTCGCACTCGCCGAGGCGCTGGACCGGCCGGAGCGGGTCACGCCGATTGCACAGCCCGAGCCGCGGCCGCCGCGCGCGACGCGGCCGACCCGGCTGTCGGTCACCGCAATCGAGGACTGGCTGCGCGATCCCTACACCATCTATGCCCGGCACATCCTCAAGCTCGAGGCCCTCGACCCGGTCGACATGCCGCTGTCGTCGGCCGATCGCGGCTCGGCGATCCATGAAGCGATCGGCGAGTTCACGCGCGAATTCGCCAGCCGCCTTCCCGACCCTCTCGCACCCGAGCTGATCCGGATCGGCGCGCGGCATTTCGCGCCCTTGATGGAGCGCCCGGAGGCCAAGGCGCTGTGGTGGCCGCGCTTCAAGCGGATCGCCGCCTGGTTCGCCGGCTGGGAAACGGCCCGCCGCGCGGGCATCGACCTGATCGAGGCCGAAACGAAAGGCGAGATCGCGATCCCGCTCGGCGCCGATCGCAGCTTCCATCTCGTGGCGCGCGCCGACCGCATCGAGCGCCGCAGCGACGGCAGCTTCGCGATCCTCGACTTCAAGACCGGGCAGCCGCCGACCGGCAAGCAGGTGCGGATGGGGCTGTCGCCGCAGCTCACGCTGGAAGCGGCGATCCTGCGCGCGGGGGGCTTCGAGGGGATTCCCGCCGGCGCCTCGGTCGGAGAGATCGCCTATGTCCGGCTGTCGGGCAACAACCCGCCCGGCGAGCACCGGTCGCTGGAATTGAAGATCAGGAACGAGACGCCGCAGTCACCGGACGAGGCCGCGATCTACGCAAGGCAGCAGCTCGAGGCGCTGGTCGAGAAATTCGAGGACGAGACCCAGGCCTATACCTCGCTCAACCTGCCGATGTGGAACAATCGCTACGGGACCTATGACGACCTTGCGCGGATCAAGGAATGGTCGGCGGCGGGCGGCCTGGGACTGGAGGAATGGTGAAGGCGCCGCGTCCCATTCCCGACGCCGTGCGCGCGACCCAGGCGCGCGCATCGGACCCGTCGGCCTCCTCCTTCGTGTCGGCGAATGCGGGCTCCGGCAAGACCCACGTGCTGGTCCAGCGTGTGATCCGGCTTTTGCTGGCCGGCGTGCCGCCGGAGAAGATCCTCTGCATCACCTTCACCAAGGCCGCGGCTGCCAACATGGCGGAGCGGGTGTTCACCACGCTGGGGCATTGGGTCACGCTCGACGATGCCGCGCTCGACGACGCGATCCGCGCGGTCGGCATCGCCAAGTCGAGCCTGGACTTGCGCCGAACGGCGCGCGAACTGTTCGCCCGCGCGCTGGAGACGCCGGGCGGGTTGAAGGTGCAGACCATCCACGCGCTGTGCACGCGGCTGTTGCAGCAGTTTCCGTTCGAGGCCAACGTGCCGGCACGCTTTGCCGTGCTCGACGACCGCGACCAGGCCGAGATGATGGAGCGCGCCAACCTCAAGGTCTTCCTGGAGGCCGCGCGCGATCCGAACAGCGCCACGGGAGAGGCGCTGCGGATCGCGATGGGGAGCGCCGCCGACGTCACCTTCAAGGACGTGGTGCGCGAGGCCTGCCTGTCGCACGACCACTTCATGGCGTTCGCCGACGGCGCCGGCAGCGCGGAAGCCGCGGCCGCACGCGTCTCCGCCGCGCTCGGCGTGGCGGAGGGCGACCGGATCGAGGATGTCGAGCGCGAGATCGTTGACGGGCCTTTCCTGCCGCGGCGGCGCTGGGCCGAAATCGCCGAGGTGCTCGACGGCGGCGCCAAGACCGATGGCGAGCAGGCGGCGCGGCTGCGCGGGGCCATGGCTGCCGGCGCCGAGCAGATCGAGCTCTATCTCGGCGTCTTCATCACCGACACCGACAAGACGCCGCGCAAGGCGGTGCTGACCAAAGCCTTCGGCCGCGAAAATCCATCAGCCGCCCGGCTGTTTGAGGCGGAGGCGGCGCGCCTGCCGGCACTGATCGAGCAGCGCCGCGCGCTGATCACCCGCGATCGTTCGCGCGCGCTGCTCTACATCGCGACCGCGGCCGCGGCGAACTACCGGTGCGAGAAACTGGAGCGCGGACTGCTCGACTATGACGACCTGATCGACAAGACGCTGCAAATGCTCGCCAGCATCTCCTCGGGCTGGGTGCATTACAAGCTCGACCGCGGCGTCGACCATGTGCTGATCGACGAGGCGCAGGACACCAGCCCGCGGCAGTGGGACATCGTGTTCCACCTGATCGACGAGTTCACCTCCGGCGCCGGCGCCCGCAACGGCCTGGTCCGCACCGTGTTCGCGGTCGGCGACGAGAAGCAGTCGATCTTCTCGTTCCAGGGCGCGGCGCCGCACGCGTTCGCCGAACGGCGGCGCGAGTTGCACGGCAGGTTCAGCGACGCCAAGCTGAAGTTCGATTCCGTCTCGTTCACCTATTCGTTCCGCTCAGGACCGGCGATCCTGCACTCGGTCGACCAGGTGTTCCGCGAGCCCGACATCTATCGCAGCATCCATGCCGAGGAGACCTATCCGCTGCACAACGCGCTCGCCGATGCCGGACCGAGCCTGATCGAATTGTGGAAACTTGCGGAAGCCGATATGCGCAAGGACATCGAGGGCTGGCGCGCGCCGTTCGACGGCGTCGCCGCGACCAGCCCGGAGGTGAAGCTTTCGCGCCGCATCCAGGCCGAGATCAAGCGGCTGGTCGAAAGCGGCACCAAGACCGGCCATCGCGACGGCCGCCGAAGGCTGCGCTACGGCGATATCCTGATCCTGGTGCGGCGGCGGGGCAATGTGTTCGACGCGGTGATCCAGGCGCTGAAGCATGCCGGCATCCCGGTCGCCGGCGCCGACCGGCTGAAGCTGACCGAGCACATCGCCATCATCGACCTGATGAACCTCGCCGATGCGCTCTTGCTGCCGCAGGACGACCTCGCGCTGGCGGTGGCGTTGAAGAGCCCGCTGTTCGGCCTCGATGATGACGACCTGTTCGCGCTGGCCTGGGAGCGCAAGGGCACGCTGCGCGAGGCGCTGGCCGAGCATGCCGCAAGCTCCGACAAGTTCCGCGACACGCTACGGCGGTTGGAGCGCTATGAGCAGCGCTTCCGTGAGGAGACGCCGTTCGCGTTCTACGCCTGGCTGCTCGGCGGCGAAGGCGGGCGGCAGCGCATCCTGAAGCGGCTCGGGCACGAGGCCAATGACGCGCTGGACGAATTCCTGGAGCTCGCGCTGAATCACGAGCGCAAGGGGCCGGCCTCGCTGCAGGGTTTTGTGGCCTGGCTGCGCGCGGCCGACACCGAGGTGAAGCGCGACATGGAAATCTCGCGCGACGAGGTGCGTGTCATGACCGTGCACGGCGCCAAGGGGCTGGAGGCCGCGGTCGTGTTCCTGGTCGACACCACGTCGTCGCCGACCGACACCCAGCGGCTGCGACTGATCCATCTGCCGCACAAGGACGGCGGCGAGGTCGTGGTCTGGGCCGGCCGCAAGGCCGACGATCCGCCGCCGGTGGCCGAGGCCCGCCAGAAAATGCTGGACGAGACCGAGCACGAATACCGCCGCCTGCTTTATGTGGCGATGACCCGCGCCGCCGACCGCCTGGTCGTTGCCGGCTGCCAGCCCGGCAATCGCAATGGCATCCGGCCGTCCTGCTGGTACGACTTGATCGAGAGGGGCCTCGAGCGCTCCGGCCTCGAGAAGCAGGCGGCCGGACCACCGGAGGACCCGGTCACGCGCTATTGCCGGCCCGAGGATGCCGTCTTCGATGCAGGTGCAGCCGATGCCGCGGCTGCGAGCGCGCCGCCCGCGCTGCCGTCTTGGCTGCGCGAGCCCGTGGACACGCCCGCGCCTGCCGGACTGTTGCGGCCGTCGCAGGCCGGCGACGGATCGTATCGGCCTCGGGCGGGCGATGCGGCCGCACCGTCGCGCACCCAGGCGATCCAGCGCGGCACGCTCGTGCACCGGCTGCTGCAATCGCTGCCCGACCTCGCTTCCGAGCGGCGCCGCGACGCCGCGCTGAGATTCCTGGCGCGCAACGCCGATGGTTGGAGCGAGGCGGAGCGCACCGCGCTGGCCGACAAGGTGCTGGCCCTGATCGGCGACCCGCGATTCGGCGCGGTATTCAGCGAAGCCGGTCGCGCCGAGGTGTCGATCGTCGGCCGGATCGAGCTGCCGGGCCGGCCGCCGGCGGCGGTCTCCGGCCAGATCGACCGGCTGGTGGTGACCGATGCCGAGGTCCTGATCGTCGATTTCAAGACCAACCATAACCCGCCCGCCCGCGCCGCCGACGCGCCGCAGGCCTATGTCCGGCAGCTCGCCTTCTACCGCGCGATGCTGCGGAAGCTTTATCCCCAGCTTGTCGTCCGCGCCGCGCTGCTCTGGACAGAAAGCACTGATTTCATGGAGATTTCGGCACACGCGCTAGACGCGGAACTGGCATCCTAGGGCGCGAACTTGACCCGGCAACAGGCCGTTCATACGTTTCACGCACGATCCCGGCGCGATTCTTCCGCGCCCTTCCCGAAACTGACGAGGTTATTCCGATGGCTGTAGGCAAGGTTTCCGACACCGATTTCGAAGCCGAGGTGCTGAAGGCGCAAGGCCCTGTCGTGGTCGACTTCTGGGCCGAATGGTGCGGCCCCTGCCGCATGATCGCGCCCGCGCTCGACGAGATTTCCGGCGCGATGGGCGACAAGGTCAAGATCGTCAAGCTCAATGTCGATGAGAGCCCGAAGACGGCGTCGAAATACGGCGTGATGTCGATCCCGACCCTGATGATCTTCAAGGGCGGCGAGATGGCCTCCCGCCAGGTCGGCGCCGCCCCCAAGGCGAAGCTGCAGCAGTGGATTTCGCAGGCGGTCTGATACCGCCCTGGACGAGCTTTATTTGACCGAGCGGCCGGCGATTTCGCCGGCCGTTTGCGTTGGAATGACGTGTTCATCGCTCTGGAGCATCCGTCATTGCCACCCTCCCGAAAACCCGCGACGCGATCCGACAGGCTGACCGCCATGGACGCGCGCTCGGTCGATGCCGTCCCGCGTGGCGAGGAATGGCAGTATGAGCCGAAATGGGACGGCTTCCGCTGCCTGCTGACGCGCCAGGACAGCAGGGTCGACCTGCGCTCGAAGTCCGGTGAGGACCTGGCACGCTATTTTCCCGAGCTGGTCGCGGCGGCACTGAAGCTGAAAACGGAGCGCTTCCTGCTCGACGGCGAGATCGTGGTGCCGCACGGCAAGTCGTTCTCCTTCGACGACCTGCTCCAGCGCATCCACCCCGCGGCTAGTCGGGTGAAGAAGCTGGCGGCCGAAACGCCGGCGCTGTTTCTCGCGTTCGATCTGCTGGCAACAACGAAGACACCCAAGCTCGCGACGCGACCGCTGCGCGAGCGGCGCCCATTGCTCGATGCTTTCGCCAAAGCCAATTTCAAATCCGACCGCAGCTTCCGCCTGTCTCCTGTCACGACGAGCTATGCCCAGGCGCAGAAATGGCTGGCCCAATCCGGCGGCGGCTCGGACGGCGTGATCGCCAAGCGCCTCGACCTGCCCTACCAGGCCGGCAACCGCGACGGCATGCAGAAGATCAAGAAATTCCGCAGCGCCGATTGCGTGGTCGGCGGCTTCCGCTACGCGACTAACCGGCTGCACGGCCGCAAGGTCGTCGGTTCGCTGCTGCTCGGCCTCTATGACGATGAGGGCCTGCTGCATCACGTCGGCTTCTCTTCGGCCATCAAGCAGGAGGACAAGCCGGCGCTGACCGCAAAGCTCGAACCCTTGATCGCCGAGCCCGGCTTCACCGGCAACGCGCCCGGCGGCCCGAGCCGCTGGTCCACCGAGCGCTCGGCAAGATGGTGTCCGCTCAAGCCAGAACTCGTCGCCGAGGTCGGTTACGACCATTTCAGCGGCGAGCGGTTTCGCCACGGCACCTCGATCCTGCGCTGGCGGCCGGACAAGGCGCCGCAGCAATGCACCTTCGACCAGCTCCGGCAGAAGGCGGCCGACCCGATGAAGCTGTTGGCGTGACGGCTACGCCGGCGGCGTACCGTTGAGCGCCAGCACCGGACCCGCAAGATAGAGCGAGCCGGTGATCAGGATGCGCGGCGGAATCTCGTAGGCAAGGCCGACGAGACGGCGCAGCGCAGCCTCGATGCCGTCGGCGATCTCGACCCGCATGCCGAGCCCGCGCGCCGCGTCCGCCAGCCGGTCCGGCGGCATCGCGTTCGGCTGATCGGGGATCGGCACCGCGATGATGTGGCGCGTCAGCCCGGCGAAATTGGCAAGGAAGGCCGAGGCGTCCTTGTTCGCCATCATGCCGGCGATCACGACCAGCGGCCGCGACACCCGCTCCTCGAGATCGCCGAGCGCGGCGGCGGCGACGCGGCCGCCATCGGCATTGTGGCCGCCATCGAGCCAGATTTCCGAGCCGACCGGGCCAAGGCAGATCAGCCCGCCCGAGGACAGCCGCTGCATCCGCGCCGGCCAGTCGGCGTTGACGATGCCCTCGAAGGCCGCGTGCGGGAGTTTCGGAGTATCGATCGCACGCAAGGCCGCGATCGCCAGTCCCGCATTGTCGAACTGGTGGCGGCCGAACAGCCGTGGCGCGGCCAGATCCATCAGGCCGCGGTCGTCCTGATAGACCAGGCGCCCGCACTCGACGCCGACATGCCATTGCCGACCGGCGGCGAACAAGGGCGCGCGCTGGCGCCGCGCCTCGGCCTCGATCACCGCCATCGCCTCCGGTTGCTGCTCCGCCACGACCACCGGCACGTTCCGTTTGATGATCGCGGCTTTTTCGCCGGCGATCGCCGCCAGCGTGTCGCCGAGATATTCGACGTGGTCCATGCCGAGCGGCGTGATCACGGCGGCCAATGGCCGCTCGATCACATTGGTCGAATCGAGCCGGCCGCCCAGTCCGACCTCCAGCAGCAGCACATCGGCCGGGTTCTCGGCGTACAGGCAGAACCCTGCCGCGGTCTTGGCCTCGAAGAAGGTGATGGGCTCACCGTCATTGACGCGCTCGCAATGCGTCAGCGCCTCGGTCAACTCGTCGTCCGACACCAGCACGCCGCCGCCGATGCGGCCAAGACGGAAGCATTCGTTGATGCGCACCAGATAGGGCGAGGTGAAAGTGTGCACCTTGAGCCCGGCCCGCTCCAGGATCGCGCGCAGATAGGCGACCGTCGATCCCTTGCCGTTGGTGCCCGCGACATGGATCACCGGCGGCAGCCGCCGCTCGGGATGACCGAGCTTCTCCAGCAGGCGATGCATGCGGTCGAGGCCGAGATCGATGCGCCTCGGATGCAGGGCCGACAGCCGTGCGATCACGTCCGCCGGCGCACTTTGCGGTGAAGCAGCGGGCGCGCTCACGCGAGCGGCACGGCCGGCGCCATCTCCGGTGCCGAGACGATCTCGGCCGGCGGGGCGATCATCGGCGCGGGTTTGGGCATCGCCTGCGATGCCGGGGATTTGGTCAGGATGCGGCACAGCCGCGCCAGCGTCGGGCGCAGGTCGTGGCGATGCACCACCATGTCGACCATGCCGTGATCGCGCAGGTACTCCGCGCGCTGAAAACCTTCCGGCAGCTTCTCGCGGATGGTCTGCTCGATGACGCGCGCGCCGGCGAACCCGATCAGCGCACCGGGCTCGGCGAGATGGATGTCGCCGAGCATGGCGTAGGAGGCGGTGACGCCACCGGTGGTCGGATTGGTCAGCACGACGATGTAGGGCTGGCGCGCCTCGCGCAGCATCTGCACGGCGACCGTGGTACGCGGCATCTGCATCAGCGACAGGATGCCTTCCTGCATGCGCGCACCGCCGGACGCGGCGAACATGATGAACGGCGCCTTCTTCTCGACCGCGAGCTCGAGCCCGCGCACGATCGCCTCGCCGGCGGCCATGCCGAGCGAACCGCCCATGAAGTCGAAATCCTGCGCGCCGGCGGTGACCGCAAGCCCGTCGAGCATGCCGGTACCGAGCTTCACAGCATCCTGAAGACCGGTCTTGGTCCGAGCATCCTTGATGCGGTCGGAATAGCGGCGCTCGTCGCGGAAGCGCAGCGGATCTGCCGGCACATCCGGCACCTTGAGTTCTTCGTATTGACCGCCGTCGAA
>NZ_JAFAVV010000747.1 GCF_019242285.1 Bradyrhizobium sp. | reverse complement strand
CACCCGGCCGCTTCGCGGCCGACCTCTCCCCACAGGGGAGAGGTGAAGGAAGCAGCGCCCGCCCCTCACGACTTCCTCGCTTTCAGGATGTCGCCGACCTGCGGCACGTCCTTGTCGCCGCGGCCGGAGAGATTGACCACCATCAGGTGATCGCTGGGCCGCGCCGGCGCCAGCTCCATCACCTTGGCGATGGCGTGTGCGGGCTCCAGCGCCGGGATGATGCCTTCGAGCCGGGACAGCAGCTGGAACGCCGCGAGCGCCTCGTCGTCGGTGGCCGACAGATACTTCACCCGCCCGATCTCGTGCAGCCAGGAATGCTCCGGGCCGATGCCGGGATAATCGAGCCCCGCCGAGATCGAATGCGCGTCCTGGATCTGGCCGTCGTCGTTCATCAGCAGATAGGTGCGGTTGCCGTGCAGCACGCCGGGCCGGCCGCCCGCGATCGAGGCGGCATGCAATTGCGTGAGCCCGTGGCCGGCCGCCTCGACGCCGAAAATCTCCACTTCGGAATCATCGAGGAAGGGATGGAACAGCCCCATCGCATTGGAGCCGCCGCCGATGCAGGCGACCAGCGAATCCGGCCGCCGGCCCTCGGCCTCGTGCATCTGCGTCCGCGTCTCCTCGCCGATCACCGACTGGAAGTCGCGCACCATCATCGGATAGGGATGCGGGCCCGCCACCGTGCCGATGCAGTAGAAGGTGTCGTGCACGTTGGTGACCCAGTCGCGCAGCGCCTCGTTCATCGCATCCTTCAGCGTGCGCGTGCCGGACTGCACCGGGACCACTTTCGCGCCGAGCATTTCCATGCGGATCACGTTGGGCTGCTGCCGCGCGACGTCGACGGCGCCCATATAGACCACGCAGTCGAGCCCGAAGCGCGCGCACAGCGTCGCGGTGGCAACGCCATGCTGGCCGGCGCCGGTCTCCGCGATGATGCGCCGCTTGCCCATGCGGCGCGCCATCATGATCTGGCCGAGCACGTTGTTGACCTTGTGCGAGCCGGTGTGGTTGAGCTCCTCGCGCTTGAGGTAGATCTTCGCGCCGCCGAGATGCGCGGTGAGCCGCTCGGCGAAATAGAGCGGCGACGGCCGGCCGACATAATGCGTGAGATAGCCCTTCATCTCGGCATGGAAGGCCGGATCGGCCTTGGCCTCGGCATAGGCCTTCTCCAGATCGAGGATCAGCGGCATCAACGTTTCGGCGACGAAGCGGCCGCCGAAAATGCCGAAATGTCCGCGCTCGTCGGGACCGCTGCGGTAGGAGTTGGGCAAGGCCTTGTTCATCGGACGGCGAGCTCTTCGGTGGCGCGCGCGGCGCGGATGAAATTGCGGATCATGTCGACGTCCTTGACACCCGTTGCACGCTCGACTCCGGACGAGACGTCGACGCCGCCGGGGCGGGTGATGCGAACCGCGTCGGCGACGTTGTCGACGGTGAGCCCGCCGGACACCATGAACGGCCGGTCGAGATCGAGACCTTCCAGCAGCCGCCAGTCGAACGGCGCGCCGAGCCCGCCGGGGCGCGATGCCCCCTTCGGCGCGCGGGCATCGAACAGGATGCCATCACAGACCGCGGCATAGGCCGGCAGCACTGCGAGATCAGCGGCGCGCTCGACTGCGATCGCCTTCATCACGGAGACGCCAAATCTCTGCCTGATGGCGACGAGCCGCGCCAGCGTCTCCCTGCCGTGGAGCTGCAGGGCGTCCGGCGCGAGCGCCTCGACGATGCCTTCGAGCGTGGCATCGTCGGCATCGACGGTCAGCGCCACTTTCAGCGCACGGCCGCCGACCTGCGCGCCGAGCGCGCGTCCGGTCTCCAGCGAAAGATGCCGCGGCGATGGCGGGAAGAACACGAAGCCGACCATGTCGGCACCGGCGTCGAGCGCCGCCGCCAGCGTCTCGGACGTGGACAGGCCACAGATTTTGACGAGCAGGGACATGATCTGCAGGAGCAGGTGAACTAGGTGTCGGACGGGGCGCGTTCTACAACGTCGCGCCGTGCTTGTCTCGCCCCGAAGCCCCGTACAGGCGGCCTTGCAGCGGCGCGGAGAGCCGCGGCGCGGCGCCGCGCATGGCCATAGGTTGGGCTTGGGCTTGGGCTTGAGCCCGGAGGGCTTCCAGATGCGCCTTGGCCGCCCGGGCATCGGCTTCGTGCCGCCGCGCCGCCCGCCGCCAGCGACGCTGACCGAACCAGACCGCGGAACCGCCGGCGACGACGCCGATGATCGCGACCATGATGATCAGCGCGAACAGCGGCAGGCTGATTGCGAGCGCTGGATCGGTCGCATTGAAGGGGTCAAATGATACCGTCACGAGATGCCGGTTTGCGACCGCGAACACCACGAGGGTGAGAAACAGCGGAATGACGATCAGGGCCGTGAAGAACTTCCGCATCAGCATCCGCTCGCGTTGATCGACTCCGGCCGTCCTGTCATGCGCGGCCGGCGCGCATGCGGAAACCCTCAGGCTTCCGGCGCCTCCGGCGGCTCACCGCGGTTCAGCCGTTCCCGCATTTCCTTGCCGGTCTTGAAGAAGGGGACGCTCTTCTGGTCAACCGGAACGTGTGCGCCGGTCCGCGGGTTGCGCCCCGCGCGAGCCGGGCGATGCTTCACCGAAAACGCGCCGAATCCGCGCAGTTCGACCCGATCCCCACGCGCCAGTGCAGCCACGATCTCCTCGAGAATGGCGTTCACGATATTCTCGACATCCCGCTGGTAAAGATGCGGGTTGTGCTCGGCAATACGCTGAACCAGTTCGGATTTGATCATCGAGAGGCAGGGCCTGGAAGCATCGGAAATTCATTTCCGTGAAAATGCCTTGAACTGTCAAGACGCTAAATCAGTTTTGCCCGGCACGAAAATGCGTGACAAATCCCACAATCGGGGCCTGTCGCAATGCTCGCAGAACGCGAGCAACCGACATTAACCTTATCTGCGGAGGTCATCGGGTCGCGGCCGGCTGCCAGAGCGCCAGCATGCCATCGAGCGCGAGCCGATCGGCTGCCTGCACGGCACCGATCTGTTCGAGGTGGCGTGCGACAGCACCCAAACCGAGCGCGTCCAGCGTGACCGATGCGGCCGTGCGCAGGAACGTCAGGTCGCCGAAGCGCGGGCTGAGCTTGTAGTCGCGCACCGGCAGATCCTTGGCGACGTTCTTCTGCTCGACCAGCCACGCCACTGCGGTCTTCTCGTCGCCGAGTTGATCGATCAGCTTGAGATCGACCGCCTGGTGGCCGGTGAAGACGCGGCCGTCCGCGACCTTCTCGAGCTGGGCCTCGTCCATGCCGCGCCGCTCCTTCACCAGCCCCTTGAACCAGGCGTAGGAATCCTTGACCAGCGCATCCAGCGCATCGCGCGCCTCGGGACTGGTCGGCTCGAAACCATTGGGCGCCGCCTTCAACGGCGAGGATTTCACCTCCTCGACCTTGACGCCCACCGTCTTCAGCAGATCGGTGAAATTCGGATACTGGAACAACACGCCGATCGACCCGACCAGCGAGCTCTGCTGGGCCACGATATGATCGCCCGCGATCGCAGCGATGTAACCGCCCGAGGCCGCCAATCCTTCGACGACGATCACCAGCGGCTTCTTCGCCTTCAGCCGCACCAGCGAATCGTAGAGCTGCTCCGAGCCGGCGGTGGTGCCGCCTGGCGAATTGATGTGCACGACGACGGCGGCGACGTGCGAGTTCTCCAGCCGCTCCAGTGCCTCCACCCGCTCCGAATCGCTGCGAATGATCCCCTCGATGTTGACCCGCGCGATCGATCCCGACGTCGTCAGGGCGCTGCGGCCGCGCGGCGACAGCATCGTTCCGACGACGGCGACAGCCGCGACCACGACGATCGCGGCGAACACGCGCCAGAACGTCAGCTTGCGGCGCAGCCTGCGGCGATCGACGATCACATCCGAATCGAGCGACATCGGAAATTCTCCCAAAGACAAGGCCATTCAGGGTCGTTCTGCGCTTCGCAGCGTGAGCGCAGCGTCATCTGATCACATCATTTGCGGTGCAATATGAAGAATTGAAGGCTCCGGCCTTTCGTCGTCCCCACGGACGATCGCGCAAAAAAGCCCCGGTCGAAACCGGGGCCTTGAATCGTGGCCTTAAGCCGAAGCCGACCTCTACTTGTTCTCGCGATTCTTCAGCGCGGTGCCGAGAATGTCGCCGAGCGTCGCGCCCGAATCGGACGAGCCGTACTGGGCGATCGCCTCCTTCTCCTCGGCGACCTCGAGCGCCTTGATCGACACCTGGACCTTGCGGGCCTTCTTGTCGAACTGGATCACCCGCGCGTCGACCTTCTCGCCGACCGCAAAGCGCTCGGGCCGCTGATCGTTGCGGTCGCGCGCCAGCTCCGAACGCTTGATGAAGGTGTTGAAATCGGTGCCGACGATCTTGACCTCGATGCCGCCTTCCTTGACCTCGAGCACCTCGCAGGTCACCACCGCGCCCTTCTTGACGTCGCCGGGCTCGGCGAACGGATCGCCTTCGAGCTGTTTAATTCCGAGAGAAATACGCTCCTTGTCGACATCGACATCGAGCACCACGGCCTTCACCATGTCGCCCTTCTTGTAGTTGTCGATCACCTGCTCGCCCGGAAGCTTCCAGTCGAGATCGGACAGATGGACCATGCCGTCGACGTCGCCTTCCAGGCCGAGGAACAGGCCGAACTCGGTCTTGTTCTTGACCTCGCCCTCGACCACCGAGCCGGTCGGATGGCGCTCGACGAAGACTTCCCAGGGGTTGCGCATGGTCTGCTTGAGGCCGAGCGAGATGCGCCGCTTGACCGAATCGACCTCGAGCACCTGCACCTCGACTTCCTGCGAGGTGGAGACGATCTTGCCGGGATGCATGTTCTTCTTGGTCCACGACATCTCCGAGACGTGGATCAGGCCCTCGATGCCCGGCTCCAGCTCGACGAACGCGCCGTAGTCGGTGATGTTGGTGACCCGGCCATGCAGCCGCGCACCCAGCGGATACTTGCCTTCGATGCCCTGCCAGGGATCCTCCAGCAGCTGCTTCATGCCGAGCGAGATGCGGTGGGTCTCGTGGTTGATCTTGATGATCTTGACCTTGACGGTCTGGCCGATGGTCAACACCTCGGTCGGATGATTGACCCTGCGCCAGGCGATGTCGGTGACGTGCAGCAGGCCGTCGATGCCGCCGAGATCGACGAACGCGCCGTAATCGGTGATGTTCTTGACCACGCCGTCGATCACCTGACCCTCTTCGAGGTTCTGCACCAGCTCCTGGCGCTGCTCGGCGCGGGTCTCTTCCAGCACGGTGCGGCGCGACACCACGATGTTGCCGCGGCGGCGGTCCATCTTGAGGATCTGGAACGGCTGCGCATTGTTCATCAGCGGCGCGACGTCGCGGATCGGACGGATGTCGACCTGCGAGCGCGGCAGGAAGGCCACCGCGCCGTCGAGATCGACGGTGAAGCCGCCCTTGACCTGGTTGAAGATGACGCCGGAGACCTTCTCGTTGTTCTGGAACGCCTTCTCCAGCTTGCCCCAGCTCTCCTCGCGCCGCGCCTTGTCGCGCGACAGCACGGCCTCGCCGAGCGCGTTCTCGATGCGGTCGAGGAACACTTCGACGGTGTCGCCGATCTTGAGATCGGCATCGCGGCCGGGGCCGGCGAATTCACGCAGCGCGACGCGGCCCTCGGTCTTCAGGCCGACGTCGATGACGGCCATGTCCTTCTCGATGGCAACCACCTTGCCCTTGATGACGGAGCTTTCCTGCAGGTTGCCGCCGGCAAAGGACTCGTCCAGCATCGCGGCGAAATCGTCGCGGCTGGGATGATAGGTATCGGCAGTGATACTCGAAGCCATTTGTTCTCCAGATGCGAAGTCTTGCCGGCCGTCGGGTTGAATGGCGTATCGCGCGCGAAGCGTCGGTGGTTCGCAACGGCCACGACGACCGCTGGGCTTGCGAGAAAACGCAAGCAGCGGGCCGGCAGATGGCTTCACGTTCGATACGTTGAATTGTCCGGAACTTAAAACTCCCGATCCCGAGGGACTGCGGGAGTTCGACCTTCGAGGGCGGGAGCGGGCGGCTCCTCCAAAGACGGCCGCGGCTTAGCCCCGCGACCGGCCCGCTCGAACGGCCTCGACAATGTCGATGGCGGCCCGGACGCCGGCTTCTATATCCAAGTTGGAATTATCTAGCAAGTAAGCATCCGCGGCGGGTTTTAAAGGGGCAACGGCGCGGTTCTGGTCGCGCTCGTCGCGCGCCAGGATGTCGGCAAGCACAGCCGCCTCGTCGGCCGCCTCGCCCCTGGAGCGCGCCTCGAGCGTGCGGCGGCGGGCGCGGACCCTGGGATCGGCGACGACGAAGATCTTCACCTCGGCATCCGGACAGATCACGGTTCCGATGTCGCGGCCATCGAGCACCGCGCCTGGCGGGGCGGCGGCAAAATCGCGTTGGAACTCGAGCAGCGCCGCCCGCACGGCGGGAATGGCCGAGACCACGGAGGCCGCCGTCCCCACCGGATGGGATTTCAGGGCCGGATCTCCGAATTTTTGCGGGTCGAGCCCCCGGGCCGCGCTGACAGCGGCAGCCTCGTCATTGAGGTCGTGGCCGGCGCTGATCAGCGCGTGCGCCACGGCACGGTAGATCACGCCGGTGTCGAGGTGACGGTAGCCGTAATGGGCGGCGAGGAGCCGGCCGAGCGTGCCCTTGCCGGATGCCGCGGGCCCGTCGATGGCGATGATCATGGGCGCTGTTTCTCTGGAGGTCTGGGGCCGCGGGCGCGCCGCAACGGCCGCTCCTCGGTGAAGATGTTGCGGGAGGCGAATTCGCCGGGGCTCGCATAGGTCAGGTATTCGCGCATGCCGTCATCGGACATCGACGAGACATGCCAGGGCCGCTCGAGATACCGCGACGGCGAATAGGCCCAGGGCGGGACGCGAGGCAAGCCGTATTGATGGGCAAGATACTCCGCCACCGCACCCAACAAGCCCTCCAGGCGCGGATCTCCGGTCTGCGGCGGCTCGTCGAGGAGCATGGCGCTCTTCAGCTCCGTCGTCGGGGCGAGGTAAAACTCGTCGAGAAACTCGCTGAGCGCTGTGTCCGCCGAGTGACCGGACGCCATGCGCTCAGCGGTCTGGGCGAGGGTATTGGGGCGCATCGATGGAGCTCTCTCCAGAAAAGAGGCGTTTGAGCACGAAACGCTGCTTGTCGGCATGCGCCGCGCTGCTCGGGAAGAATTCGGCGAGAATACCAATCGCCTCCTCGATCTGAGCAAGATTGAGGACCTTCAGAAGATGCGTGACATCCGCCATGTCCTGCCGGCCTTTGTCGAAGTCTGAAATTCTCAGAGCCTTGAGTTTCAGCGCCAACATGTACCGGGCGGTCGGCACGAACACGGTGAGACCGACATTGTCGTCCAGCCTTGGAAACGTGCCGAACGCGGTGAGGTCGCGGTCCGATCGGGCAAGCGCGCTGAGATGAAAGCTCACCGCATCGTTCAGCCAGGCGGCCGACCAGCCCTTCTCGCGCGCGATGTCGGCGACGACATCCGATAGCCAGGCAGGCCAGAGCTGGCCGATATCGGCGATATCGACATCCTCGGTCGCGAACCGGAAATTGCTCGCCAGCATCAGCGCCGAGCCGCCGTAGACCGCGATCTGCAGCTTCGTTCCCGCCGCGACCGCGGCGCGGCCGATCCGGTCGAAGGCGTCGAGCAGCGCGGCGCGGTCGAAGGCCATCGTCATGGTGCCGCCTCACGCAAGCTCCGCCCCCAGCGCGCGCATCATCGGAATGAAATCCGGGAAGCTCGTGGCGATGAAGGCGGTATCGTCGACCTTGACGGGCCGATCGGAGGCGAGTCCCATCACCAGCGCTGACATCGCGATGCGATGATCCATGTGGGTCGAGACCAGCCCGCCGCCCGGCACATGGCCCCTGCCCTCGACGATCAGGTCGTCACCGGCGATTTCGACCTTGACGCCATTGATGCGGAGCATGTCCGCGGTGGCGGCCAGCCGGTCGGATTCCTTGACCCGCAACTCGTGCAGACCCCGCATGATCGTGGTGCCCTCGGCGAAGGCCGCGGCCACTGCCAGCACCAGATATTCGTCGATCATCGAGGGCGCGCGCTCGGGCGGCACCTCGACGCCGCGCAGCCTCGAGGCGCGCACCCGCAACCGCGCCATCGGCTCGCCGGTGTCGGTGCGGACCTCGCCCTCCTCGATTGACGCGCCCATCTCCCGCAAGGTCGTGAGCAGCCCGGTGCGCAGTGGATTGGTCATGACGTCGGACAGCAGCAGATCCGAACCCTCGGCGATCAGCGCCGCCACCACCGGGAACGCCGCCGAGGAGGGATCGGCCGGCACCACGACGGTCGCGCCATGCAGCTCCGGCTGTCCGGTCAGGTCGATCCTGCGGCCATGGGCGCCTTCCCTGGCCGAGGTTATCTCGGCGCCGAAATGCTTCAGCATCAATTCGGTATGGTCGCGGCTCGCCTCCTGCTCGATCACCGTGGTGACGCCGGGGGCGGCGAGCCCCGCCAGCAGCACCGCCGACTTGATCTGCGCCGAGGCGACCGGGGTGCGGTAGACGATCGGCAGCGGATCGCGGGCGCCGGCAAGCGTCAGCGGCAGGCGGCCGCCCTCGCCGCCGGCGGTGACCCTGGCGCCCATCAAAGCGAGCGGATCGAGCACCCGGCGCATCGGCCGGCTGCGCAGCGACGCATCACCGTCGAAGGTCGCGGTGATGGGGCAGCCGGCCACCGCCCCCATCACCAGCCGGCAACCGGTGCCGGAATTGCCAAAATCGAGAGCTGACGAAGGTTCGGCGAAGCCGCCGACACCAACGCCGTGCACCGACCAGGCGAAATCGCCGGTCCGCGCGACCCGCGCTCCGAGCGCGCGCATCGCTTTCGCGGTGTTGAGCACGTCCTCACCCTCCAGCAGCCCGGAGATCCGGGTTTCGCCGACCGCGAGCGCACCGAGGATCAGCGCCCGGTGCGAGATCGACTTGTCCCCGGGAACGCGGACCTGGCCAGTCAGGGGACCGGAGGCGCGGGCCTCCAACGGGGTAGAGTGTTCCGAATGGGTCAAGATCGTGTCCTCAAGCTCGGCGGAGCGGTAACATGGACGTCGCACCATGGGACGGTATTTCTTGCCCCTACGGCTATTGACAGCGGCCCGGCAACTAGCCAAGTGAAGCACCGCTTTTCCGACATCCCAGGATTCCGCACACGTGGCCAAACCCGATCTTGGAACCAAACGCATTTGCCCGACCACGGGCAAGAAATTTTACGATCTCAACAAGAGCCCGGTGATCTCGCCCTATACCGGTGAGGTGGTGCCGATCGCGCCGGTTGCGACCACGCGGACCCGCGGCGAGACGGCGCGCGCCAGTGCCGCGGCCGCCGAGGCCGCGCCGGAACCGGCGGAGGCCGAGGAGATGGTGTCGCTCGAGGAGGCCGATGCCGAGGAGAACACCGGCAAGGTGAAGGCCGTCGTTCCGGAATCGGAGGACGACATCGAGATCGACGAGACCCTCGAGGACGACGACGATGATGATTCGACCTTCATCGCCGACGAGGAAGAGGGCGAGGAGGACGTCACCGACATCATCGGCGACGTCGGAGGTGACGAAGAGACTTGAGAAAGGCCCTGAACTGTGTTTCAGGGTTGCTGCTGAAGACGGTGCGTCGCCCAGACGCGCCGGAAAGCGTGCTCCACGAGGGCACGCCAAGTTTATGGGGCCATAGCTCAGCTGGGAGAGCGCTTGCATGGCATGCAAGAGGTCGGCGGTTCGATCCCGCCTGGCTCCACCACGCTTCGCCTTCGGCTACGCGTGGCGCAGCCATGCGGGGCCGAAGGCGAAGCGTGGTGCCCGGCGTAGCCCGAAGGGCGAAGACGGGCTGCAGACCTCGGTTGTGAATCTCTTAGAGATATTCGGCTACGTTGCCCACCATCAAGATGCAGTAGCGCAAAGCGGCAATGTGGTACGTCTACATCCTCCGCAGCATTCAATTCCCTAAGCAGGAATATATCGGCGCCACAGCCGACCTGAAGCGACGATTCCCCGAGCACAACGCCGGAAGATCTCCTCACACCGCGAAATTCAAGCCCTGGAAGCTCGTTTGGTATTGCGCGTTCCCCGACAAATACAAGGCGCTCGAATTCGAGAAATATCTCAAGTCCCATTCCGGTCGGGCATTTGCGAAGAAGCGCCTCCTGATGCTTAATGGCGCCCGTGAACCAGCTCAGTAGAACCCATCCATGATTCCCGAATCCCTGACCGGCGCGGTCGCCGGGTTGCGCGTGATCGACCTGTCGCGCGTGCTCGGCGGCCCCTATTGCACGCAGATCCTGGCCGACCACGGCGCCGACGTGATCAAGGTCGAGCCGCCGGCCGGCGACGAGACCCGCGACTGGGGCCCGCCGTTCCACGAGGAGGATGCGGCCTATTTCATTGGCGTCAACCGCAACAAGCGCTCGATCGGGCTCGACCTGGCCGCCGAAGGCGGCCGCGCCGTGCTGATGCAGCTGCTCGAAACCGCCGACGTCCTGATCGAGAACTTCAAGCCGGGCACGCTCGACAAATGGGGCATCGGCAACGACGTCCTCCGCGCGAGGTTTCCAAAGCTCGTGCACTGCCGGATCTCCGGCTTCGGCGCCGACGGCCCGCG
>NZ_JAFAVV010000736.1 GCF_019242285.1 Bradyrhizobium sp. | reverse complement strand
GCGTTCCGGCCTTCTCGACGTCGCCGATCTTCTTTTCACGGTAGGCGGCGTCGACATTGGAGCGCTGCTGGAAGCCGTAGGTGAGCCCCGAGGTGTGGCGCAGGAGATCCACGATCAGCATCGGCCGCGCCGGCGGCCGCGTCAGGAACGCCGGCGCCGTGCCCGCGACGAACACGCCGAGGTTCTTCCATTCCGGAATGTATTTGTGAACGGGTTCGTCCAGCGCGACGCGGGCCTCCTCGAACAGCATCATGAAGGCGACCGTGGTGATCGGCTTGGTCATCGAGTAGATGCGGAAGATGGTGTCGTTCTTGACCGGCACCTTGCGCTCGAGATCGGCATGGCCCTGCACCGAATTGTGAACGACCTTGCCGCGACGGTAGACCACGAGCTGGGTTCCCGGAAACCGCCCGGCCTCGACGTAACGCTGCTTCAGATGCGCGTCGATGCGGTCGAAACCGGCCTTGGACATGCCGGCGGATTCGGGTGAGGCGAGGGTGGGATCGAGCATCGGGGCAATCTCCGCAGCCGGCAATGGCGGCCTTCGAGGGGCAGCCGTTGATAGCCGAAAGGCGGCCGCTGGTGTAGTCTTCGAGCCGTGATGTGCCCATTCCCCAGGATCTGAGATATGACCCAGTTCAGCGAGACAGAACTGACCGCGGCCGTCGTCAGGAGCTTCGACGACACGCCCCACCCGCGCGCCAAATTCCTCCTGCAGGAATTGGTGAAATCGCTGCACGAGTATGTGCGCAAGACCGATCTCACCTTCGAGGAGTGGGAATACGCGATCGACTTCCTGACCCGCACCGGGCAGAAATGCACCCCGATCCGGCAGGAGTTCATTCTGCTGTCGGACGTGATGGGCGTTTCCATGCTGGTTGACGCGGTCAACCATCGCGAGCGCGAGGGTGCCACCGAGACCACCGTGCTCGGTCCGTTCTATGTCGGCGAGCACAGAGAGATGCCGCATGGCGCCGACATCTCGCCGCACAACCAGACCGGCGAGAAGATGTTCGTGCGGAGCCGCGTCACCGACACCCATGGCAAGCCGCTCGCCGGCGTGCCCGTCGACGTCTGGCATGCCGATGACGACGGTTTCTACGACTCGCAGAAGCCGAGCTATGCGACCCATGGCCCGTCCTCGCGGGCGCGCTTCGTCACCGACGCCGACGGCCGCTTCTTCTTCCGCACCATTCTGCCCTGCAGCTATCCGATCCCGACCGACGGTCCGGTCGGCGAGATGATCATGCAGACGCGGCGGCACCCGATGCGCCCGGCCCACGTGCATTTCCTGGTGGCGGCGCCGGGTTACGAGCCGCTGATCACCCATGTCTTCATCGGCGGTGACAAGTATCTCGACTCGGATGTGGTGTTTGGTGTGAAGGATGAGCTCGTCGCCAGCGTCGAAAAGCGCACCGATCCGGCGATGCCCGACGGCCAGCCGGCGGCGGCACCGTGGCACCTGGTGACCTACGAATTCCACATGAAGCCGGGCGCGGGCGTCGCTCCCAAGCCGATGGCCTCCAAGGGGGAGGACGAGGCAACCGAAGCCGCCTGAGATCATTTCTTGATCGCCATGCTCATTCTTTGTGCGCCGCACAAGGAATGAGCGAATCGCAAAATATTGATGCGGAGTTCGTTGCTTGGCTGATGATCGTGGCGAGGCAAGTCTCTGTAATAACAAAGATATCCGATTCTCCCGATCTGGCACGAAGCTTGAATGACGTCGTTGAGACGCCATCGAAGCCGTCCTCCCATCATTGAAATTGCAACGCCGCAGCGCTGGGGATTCCCCGGAGCGCGCAGCCATGGGCGAACGAAAGGAAGTTCTTTATGAGCGAGCAGAACCCGACCTGGATCTCGGATTGGAGGCCGGAGGACGAGACGTTCTGGAATGCGACGGGCAAGTTCGTGGCCCGCCGCAATCTGATCTGGTCGATCGTCGCCGAGCATATCGGGTTTTCGGTCTGGGCGATCTGGTCGATCGTGGCGACCAAGCTGCCGCAGGCCGGCTTCCATTTCGACACCGACCAGCTCTTCCAGCTCGTGGCATTGCCGGGCCTGATCGGCGCCCTGATGCGCTTTCCCTACACCTTCGCGGTGACGACGTTCGGCGGCCGCAACTGGACCATCTTCTCGGCGGCGGTGCTGTTCATTCCGACGCTCGGTCTGGCCTATTTCGTCAGCCACCCTGAAACGCCGTTCTGGCTGATGCTCGTGGTGGCGTCCTTTGCTGGGCTCGGCGGCGGCAACTTCGCCTCCTCGATGGCCAACATCTCCTTCTTCTATCCGGACCGGATGAAGGGCTGGGCGCTCGGGCTGAATGCAGCCGGCGGCAACATCGGCGTCTCCAGCGTGCAGCTCCTGACCCCGATGCTGATGGGGGTCGGTCTGATCAGCCTGTACCAGGCCACGCCGGTCGGCGGCGTCTACCTGCAGAATGCCGGCCTGATGTGGGTTCTTCCGATTGCGATCGCGGTTTTTGGCGCGGTGTTCTTCATGAACAACCTGGCCACGGCGAAGTCTTCGATCAAGAATCAGCTCGCGATCGTCAAGCGCAAGCACACCTGGATCATGTCCTACGTCTATATCGGGACCTTCGGCTCGTTCATCGGCTACTCCGCGGCGTTTCCGCTGTTGATCAAGACCCAGTTTCCGTCGGTCACGATCGCGATCGCGTTCCTCGGGCCGCTGGTCGGCTCGCTCGCGCGGCCGTTCGGCGGCCTCCTCGCGGACAAGGTCGGCGGCGCTGTCGTCACATTCTGGAATTTCATGGCGATGGCGGCGGCGACGATCGGTGTGCTCTACTTTGTCGGCATCAAGGACTTCATGGGCTTCCTCGTGATGTTCCTGATCCTGTTCGCCACCACCGGTTTCGGCAACGGCTCGACCTACCGTATGATCCCCTCGATCTTCCGCGAGGAAAACCTGCGGAAGGCGCGCGGCAAGGGCGACGCCGGCCGGGCGCTGGCGATCAAGACCGCCAGCATCGAGAGCGGTGCAGCGCTTGGCTTCATCGGGGCGATCTGCGCGTGCGGCGGCTATCTGATCCCGACCGGTTTCGGCAAGTCGATCGCGATCACCGGCGGCCCGCAGCTCGCGCTCGTCATCTATCTTGGCTTCTACGCCGCCTGCCTGGCGCTGACCTGGTGGTTCTACCTGCGCCGCAGCCCGGAAGCT
>NZ_JAFAVV010000715.1 GCF_019242285.1 Bradyrhizobium sp. | reverse complement strand
CTCCCGGCCTCGATAACTACGCATCAATGGGTGAGGTGCAGCGGCTGCACGTCGAGGAGATCTACCTTAAGGTCATCCGGTTTCTCCAAACACATGTGAGCTGACGCTACCAGCACAGGTTGGAAACGACATTGCCGCGCTTGTCCTTCAGCACCATCGGGCAGTCGAGCCGCTTCAGCGCCACTTTCGCATCCTCGTCACCGAGATCGGCGGCCCGCTTGTAATAGGCCTTCGCGGCCGCCGCGTCCTTTGGTCCGCCGCGCCCCTCCTGCGCGAAGATGCCCATCTGCAACAGCGCGCCGGGATGGTTCTGCGCCGCTGCCTTCTCGAACAGGCCACGCGCACCGGCATCATCCTTCGCGCCGCCGGTCCCCTCGGCCAGCATCATGCCGAGCTGATACTGCGCTTCGGCATTGGTCTCGGCGGCTTTGCCCAGAAGCTGCCTCGCCCGCACTGGGTCGGATGGCGTCCCACCGCCGCCGAGTGCGGCAAGATTGCTGACGCCGCGCGGATTGCCAGCCTCGGCCGCGCGGGAGAACAATTTTCGCGCCTGCTCGTCGTCCTTGGCGACGCCGGCGCCGGTGGCATAGAGCACACCGAGCTCCACCATGGCCGAGGTCGAGCCCTTGTCGGCCGCCTTCCGCCACGCCGCAACCGCTTCGGGCACCTGCCGGTTGGCGGCATAGGCTCGGCCGAGCTGGTACATCGCACGGCGCGAAGCGCCTGACGCCTGCTTGCAGAACCGGATCGCGGTGGCGATGTCGGCCGGCGCGATCTCGCCGACGCCTCTGGTATCGGCCGGCTTGTCCGGATCGCTCGGATCGGCGGCCAGGCGATCGCACAGCACGAGATCGGCAGACTGCGCATGGGCCGATGGCGGCGCGAGCGCCGCCATGACGAAGGCGATGGCCGCAATCGCGAAGAACACATTCCGCTGGAAATGAAATGTCATGACCGGCCGAGGTTTTCGTCCTCGCGAGAGAAACTCAAGGCTCCAGTCCCGCCGCCCGCAGGACGGAAGCCGTGTCGGAGGAGCCAAGGAATTTCAGGAACGCATCGGCCGCCTCGATCCTTTCGGAGGCCGCCATGCGGCCGGCGGAGAACACCACCGGTGTCTGCAGGCTGGTCGGGATCGGACCGACGATCTCGACGCCCGCCACCTGCTTCAATTCGCTGATCTGCTGCACGGCGAGGTCCGCTTCTCCTGTGATCAGCCGCTCGGCGGTGAGGCCGGTGGTGATCGTGGCCTTGGCGTTGATGGCGTCGGCAATGCCTAAGCGCTTGATCAGATCGGCGAAGAAGATGCCGCTGGCGCCGATCCGCGAATACGCCACGGATCGGGCGCCCAGCAGCGTCTTGCGAAGCGCCTCTTCGCTCGCAATGTCAGGACGAACCGCACCGGCCTTCACGGCGATGCCGACATGGGAGCGTGCCAGATCGACCACGCTTGCCGCAACGACTGCGCCTTTGGCCACGAGCTCATCGAGACCTTCGCGCGTCAGAATGAGGACGTCCGCCATCTCGCCCTGGCGCAGGCGCTCCAGCAGGCCGAGGGTCGGGGCGAAATCCGCGTCGATGCGCGCGCCGTTCGCTGCCTCGAATTGAGCGGCGAGCTCCCCCATCGCCCCCTTCAGGCCGAAGGTCGAGAGCAGACGGACCGCATGCTTCATCGGCACTCCCCAATCTACAGCCGGTGCATCAGCTTGAGCTCGGCCGACAGCCGCAGGCTGCGCTTGCCGGCCAGCGCCATCGCTTCCAGATAGGCGCCCTCGGCATCGCAGGTGCCGGAGAAGCCGATACCCACTTCGCGGCCGCCGAACACGGGATCCTGATCCTTGGCGGGCGTGTGCTCCTGGTTCAGGATCTGGCCCTTCCACCGGCCGTGCTGGGACGTGTAGCTGCCGACATAATAGAACAGGGTGTCACCGCCGAGAATGCGGCCGCCATGCAGCAGCATCACGCCGGTCAGGCCGGCGTCGACACCATCGAGCGTCCTCAAGCGCAGCGAATAGAGGCCGTCGACGACACCACCCTCACCGACGCCGCCGGCGGTCGGTACCGGCTCCTCTTCCACCGGCGTCAGGACAGCGCGGAAGACGGCGCCCGGAAGCTCCTTGAGCGTGCCCTCGAAGCGGTAGAGAGTGCCGTCCGGCCTGCCACGCGTGATCAGTGTCGAGGTGTCGAGCCCGGCGGCCGACCGAAAGGTCTGGTCGGGATTGTGTCGTATCGTCTTGATCTCGACCGCAACCTCGTCGTCAGCCTCCTCGTAGGTGCCGATGTGGGCGAACGCCGAATTGCCGCCCAGCATCTTGCCGCCGTGCACATACATGACGCTGCGCGCGGAAGCCTCGTTCACCTGGTATTTCACCGTATAGAAGCCCCCGAACACGACCGACCCCTGGCCTGCTGCTGATGACGCCCCTCTCTCTTGTAGCGCCGTTCGCCGCCCCAGGAAAACGAATTGAGCACCCAAAAAAACATGGTCCGCCAGCGCTGGCGGACCATGCAGCCTGGGCTCTCGCCCGGACCAACGTCATGCGATCAGACCTCGAGCGGCAGCCTTCTAGGCGGCTGCCTTGGCGCCGGTGGGAACCGTCGAGATCGTCTTCAGGATCTGCGAGGCGATCTGGTAGGGGTCGCCTTGCGAGTTCGGGCGACGATCTTCCAGATAGCCCTTGTAGCTGTTGTTGACGAAGGAATGCGGCACGCGGATCGACGCGCCGCGATCGGCCACGCCCCAGGTGAAGGTGTCGATCGAAGCGGTTTCATGCTTGCCGGTCAGACGCATGTGATTATCCGGGCCGTAAACGGCAATGTGATCGGCACGCGCGGTCTTGAAGGCGTCCATCAGTTGCTCGAAATACTCCTTACCGCCGACATCACGCATGTACCTGGTCGAGAAGTTGCAGTGCATGCCCGAGCCGTTCCAGTCGGTGTCGCCGAGCGGCTTGCAGTGGAACTCGATGTCGACGCCGTACTTCTCGGTGAGGCGCAGCATCAGATAACGGGCCATCCACATCTGGTCGGCCGCGGTCTTGGAACCCTTGCCGAAAATCTGGAATTCCCACTGGCCCTTCGCCACTTCGGC
Source organism: Bradyrhizobium sp. (assembly GCF_019242285.1). GTDB lineage: Bacteria > Pseudomonadota > Alphaproteobacteria > Rhizobiales > Xanthobacteraceae > Bradyrhizobium. The sequence goes on along the minus strand of NZ_JAFAVV010000715.1, from coordinate 7,280 downwards.
GTTGATGCCTTCATGGTTGATGCCGGCGGCAAGGCAGAGGTCGAGATGCTCCTCCACCATCTTGCGGGCGATGTCCCCGACGTTCTTGTAACCGACGCCCGTGTAATAAGGGCCCTGCGGCGCCGGATAGCCGGAGGGCGGAAAGCCGAGCGGCCGGCCATCCTTGTAGAAGAAATACTCCTGCTCGAAACCGAACCACGCGTCGGCATCGTCGACGATGGTCGCGCGCCCGTTCGAGGAATGCGGGGTCTTGCCATCGGGCATCATGACTTCGCACATGACGAGGACGCCGTTGGTGCGGGCGCCGTCGGGATAGACCGCGACCGGCTTCAGCACGCAGTCAGAGCTGTGGCCCTCGGCCTGCATGGTGGATGAACCGTCGAAACCCCACAGCGGCAATTGTTCGAGCGTTGGGAACGAGGCGAATTCCTTGATCTGGGTCTTGCCGCGCAGATTCGGCGTCGGCGTGTATCCATCAAGCCAGATGTACTCGAGCTTGTATTTCGTCATTGAGCCTCTCTGTTGATAATCAAATTCAGGCGGGGAACCGAAGGAAATGGTCGCCGCGCGCCTACCCGGCCACGATCGGCCGTTTTGTCATGAAGCATTTAACGTGCCAGCCGCTGCAGTGCGGCATGCGGTCGAGCCGTCCACCATCCGTTCGGGAACCTGGAGGTACGTGCGAGTAAGGGTGCGACATAGCAGCGCGGCCAGCCTCTCCCCTGAGCGGCCGGACCTCGTGCGAAGTGGCTGATTCTCGCCTGTTTCTTCGGCATGCGCGGCGTGGCCACGGTCGATCGCTCAATGCGACGTCAACTGCCGGAGCCGTCCGCCTATCCAATCGCGGCGTGCCAGCAACCTTGACGCCAGCTCACGCGTTAATCAGCCGCAGCCTGCCCTCTGAAAAGCAGCACGAGAAATGCCCACGAAATATACAGAAAGTGATTTTCTTTTAATCACGTTGCATTGGGAGGAGCAGCGCCGATATCGATTCACTTAACCACGCACGAACGAGTCGGGCGCATCATGGAGCGTTCGGCCGAGGAGAAGAGTGATGAACACGAGCCTCAATCACGGATCTGCCAAGATCTATCAATTCCCGGCCGGGGGCCGCGCGGCTCTCGGCAACCGTCATCCCGGCGAAGTCAAGCCGGTCGATCAGAACACGCCACGTCTCACCGAAACGCTGTGCAGCGGCAGCTGGTACCACCAGGCGGCCATCGATGAGGCCAAGCCGAAATGGGAGCGCTGATGCCGGCACCGGCGTTGACGAAGCCAATCTGCTGCCGCGGCGGCGCAAGACACGAGAGCTGAAGAGGGTCGAAACGAGGTTTCGGCCCTTTTTCTTTCTTATCCCATTGATCCATCCCCGGCGTCATTTCCCCGCCGCATGGCTTGGCTTAAGCTCGCGCCATGTCAGATGTTCCTGCACGACATCTCAACCTCGAAGGCGCCAGCAATTTTCGCGACCTTGGCGGCTATGCCACCTCCGACGGCCGCACCGTTCGCTGGCGCCAGATGTTTCGTTCCAATCATCTCGGCCATCTCACCGCCGGTGACATCGAGGTGGTGCGCGGGCTCGGCGTTCGCCGCGCCTTCGATTTTCGTGGACGGGAGGAACGGATGGCGGCGGTCTGCGGCCTCGCGGAGATCACCGTTCATTCGCTACCGATCGAGCCGACGGTGGTCGCGGCGCTGCGCGCGCGGCTGGCGGCGGGATCGCTGTCGGCGGAGGCCGCGCTGGAGGTGATGCGTGAGTCCTACCGCAGCTATGTCCGCCTCAACACCCACAGCTTCCGCGCGCTGTTCGCGCACCTGTTGGACGACCACGCGCCGCTGGTGATTCATTGCACCGCCGGCAAGGATCGCACCGGCTTCGCCTGCGCGCTGGTGCTGCACGTGCTCGGCGTGCCCGATGACGTGATCGCCAAGGATTATCTGCTCACCAACGACTTCTACCGCCGCGATCCGGCTTCCGGCACCGATCTGCCCGAGGACGTGCGGCAGGCGATCGGATCGGTCCATGCCTCTTTCCTCGATGCGGGATTCGAGGCGGTGCGTGCCGACTATGGCGATCTGGAGGGCTACCTCGAAGGCGGTTTGAAGCTTGGGCCGCAGGAACGCGAGGCCCTGAGGGCCCGCTACCTGCAATCCTGACTCAACCTGCGGCGCGGCCTCTCAGGCCGCCGCTTCCATTTCGGCTTCGGCGTCGAGGTCGGCGATGACCTCCTCGAAGGCCGAAATCGCCTGCTGGACCGCTGCGATCTGCATCAGCTCCCAGCCGCTGATCGGACCGCATCGATTCTGCAGGGCAACGACCAGGTCTCGCCGCTGCTCTTTGAGCTGGACGAGTGGCAATCCGTGGTCGGGCAGATTTCCCATGGCTATACTTCTCCAACCCCTTGAATCGGACGCGACCAACATAGCCGTCCATCTCTGCCGCGCGCTTACGAAACCTCGAAGAGTTTTAACAAAATCAGCCGTCAGACTACGGGTACTGCCCCCGGCACCGGCCCGACCGCCCTCTCGATCGCGGCCTCGAGTGCCGCGGTAACGCATTGCGTTGCCCATTCGCTCATGTGCAAACTGTCACCGTCGAGGACCAGATCGGCGGGCTTGGCGCCGTCCGTGAGGCACCATTGCTCCATCAAAGCAAACCGCCGAAACAGGTTGACTTCGGCCTCCCTGGCGACGTCGGAAATCAGTGACACCATGTGCCGGGAGTCGCTTTCTTTCGATCCCAGCAGCGCCGGCACGAATTGCAAGTCCATCAGAATGACGTCCGTCGCGTAGCCCTTCAGCCAGCTCAATCCGGTCGCGATGGTGCGCGCGACGGCAGCAAGGTCATACAGATCGCTGTGAAAAATGGCGTTGCTGCCGACCTGCCAGATCACCAGCGTGGCCTGCTCCGCCAGCACATCCGGTTCGAACCGCGCCAGCTCCTCGGGCGCTTCCTGCCCGCCGATGCCGCGATTGAGAACGTCGATCATGCGGCCGGGATAGCGGCTCCGCAACGCCAGTTCCAGCCGCGGCGGAAACGGCATGACGCTGCCCTCACCCGAGACCGACGAGGAACCGATTGCGACGATCTTGATCTGTCGTTGCCGTTGCAACGCCAGCCTCAGATGTGGCAGCCCGTGCTGGAACGCAACGATCTCGGGGTGGATGTTGCAAGGCCTCGTCGTGTCCGTCATGAGCCCCACAGTCCTGCAATGTTGGCGCACTGATCGCGAAAACCGCGACGTTTTGCAAGTCGTTTGCAAGCCGTTTTCTTGCCGCGATATGGTGCCCTCGAGAGCTGGAAACGGAGCAACCCGATGAACGGAAAAGCGCTCGTCATCACCGGCGCGCTGGGCGCGCTGGGCCGGGTGGTGGCGGAAACCGCGCTGGCGCGTGGCGCGAAAGTCGCCGGTGTGGATCATGCGACCACGCAGACTGCCGCGACGGCGGAGCGGATCGAGCTTGGCGGCGTCGACCTGTCGGATGCCGCGCAGGCAAAGAAGGCGATCGACGCCGCGGCCTCGCATTTCGGCCGGCTCGACGCGCTGATCAACATCGCCGGCGGCTTCACCTTCGAGGCGATCGCCGATGGCGACGCCAGCGGATGGCAGCGGATGTACGCGCTCAACGTGCTGACCGCCCTGCACGCGTCGCGCGCGGCGCTGCCGCATCTTGCCGCCTCCTCCGCCGGGCGCATCGTCAATATCGGCGCACTCGGCGCGCTGCAGGCGGCCGCAGGGATGGGCGCATACGCCGCCTCGAAAGCCGGCGTGCATCGCCTCACCGAGGCGCTGGCCAGCGAGTGGAAGGGCAAGATCACGGTCAATGCGGTGCTGCCGTCGATCATCGACACCGCCGCCAACCGCGCGAGCATGCCGAGCGCGGACTTTTCCAAATGGGTCGCGCCGGCCGAACTCGCCGAGGTGATCCTGTTTCTCGTCAGCGACGCCGCGAGCGCCGTGACCGGCGCGCTGATCCCGGTGAATGGACGGGTCTGATACGTCGCGCCTGTCGGGGTCATCGGGAACGGAGTACCCGCGGAACGCGCTGGGCGATGTGAAATATCGCCGCTGCACGCAATGCCGATCCTGCTAGGCTTGCAACACTGAGTCGCAGAGATCGGGGCCGTCTTGGAGACCGCGCTTTACCTGCCCGTCAAACGCTTCCTGGAAAAGCTCGGCTTCACCGTGAAGGGCGAGATCGGCGGCTGCGACCTCGTGGCACTGAGCGGCGACGACCCGCCGATCGTCGTGGTCGGAGAGATGAAGGTCGCCTTCAACCTGGAGTTGATCCTGCAGGCCGTCGACCGCGCCGGCGCCTGTGACGAGATCTGGCTTGCAGCCCGAATGTCGGCGCGCGGCAAGGGGCGCGAGAGCGACGCCCGTTATCGCAACCTCTGCCGCCGGCTCGGCTTCGGCATGCTCGGCGTTACCAGCCGCGGCGACGTCGAGGTGCTGGTCAAGCCGCCAACCGCGGCCCCGCGCCGCGATCCAAAAAGGCGCTCGCGCCTGATTGCCGAACACCGGCGCCGCATCGGCGACCCCGCAACCGGCGGCTCGACCCGCGCGCCGATCATGACGGCCTATCGCCAGCAGGCGCTGGCCTGCGCTTCCGCCCTGTCGCTCGGGCCGCGCAAGGTGCGCGATCTCCGCGTCGCGGTCCCCGACGCCGGAAAAATCCTTCTGCATAACGTGTATGGCTGGTTCGATCGCGCCGAACGTGGCATCTACGGGCTGACGGAAGCCGGCCATGCGGCATTGAGGCGCTGGCCGCAGCCCGTTGAATTCACGTCGGTTTGTGACAGTTGAAGCACATGTGAATTTTTATTGTGAACGCATGGCAGCCCTGCCGGGACTACTTATTTATTGCAACGCAGCATGTTGCCTTCTAGGTAACCCGCGTCAAACGAGAAACGGCGATGAACGAAGATTGGATTACCAAGTATGGACCGCGGCGCGTCAGGCGTGAACCGCCGACGCTGGAAGAGGCTATTTTTGCTGCGGTCGGCATCACCGACGATCCGGAGCAGCAGGCTGAAATCGCGGCTTCCCTGATGGGTCTTCCGCTCGACGCGGTGCTGCCCGAGGTGAAGAAGCATGCGCGCGTCAATGCGCGCACGTCGACGACGCGGGTGATTGCCGGCGAGCAGGGTGCGCAGCGCGCGGTCGTGGTCGAGCGGCGGACGGTTCGCAAATTCACCGTCGAGAAGCGCGCGAGCCCGCTGGCGCGGTCGTCCTCGCGCTGATGGTTTGAGGTCAGGCGCGCTAGGCGGCGCGATCCGCTCCGTAAACGCGGGTCAGCAACTTCCAGAGCGCGCGGTTGAAATTGATGACCGCGCGCCAAGACCAGCGGCGCGTCGAGCGCCATCCTGGCGAGTTCGACCCTCGGCTGCCGCCTGATCTCGATCGTTCCCGTCGGCTCGCCATGGTGAAAACACCATGTGCGCGCCAAACTTGCAGGCAAGCGTCCGCATCGCATGGTTCTGTGCGCCGGTGGTGACCCGCAGCCGGCGATAATCCTTCCAGCGCGCTTCCGCGATCAGCCGCCTGAACAACAGGCTGCCGACGCCGCGACGCCGTATGCAGGCTTCGACGCTGAAGGCGATCTCAGGCCGTTCTCCATGTAGGCGACGACGAGGATGCCGTCGCCGGCGCAACGCGCCGCATAGCGGTCGATGAAGCCGTCATCGAGATAGCCGTTGAAGCGATCGTGCCGGCTTTCCGGGTCCAGCCGGAGCAGATGATCGCGGAGCAGTGGAAGCTCCTCATGCCGGCTCAGGGTCCGTACGTAGCCGAAGCCGGGCCGCGGACCAAAGGCATCCGATGTGACCACTTCAACTCAACTCCTCTTGGAGGCCCTCAAGGAGGCGTCGAATCCCTAGAATTCGAATATTGTGCAGCGCATCATGGAATTCAAGACCGCTCCCCCGGGGCGCGAATATCCGTTGACAGTCCAAGCAGTTGGTTAATGCAATCAAAGTCCCGTATTCATCCGAGGACCATCTGAGTCTGGGTGACCAGGGCGACAAGCTTGCCGTCCTCGGTCTCGATCCGCGTCTGCCACACCTGGGTGCGACGGCCGCGATGCACCGGAGTGGTGACGGCCACCAGCGTCGCGCCCTGCTTCGCGCCACTGATGAAATTGGTCTTGCTCTCGAGCGTGGTGGTACCCTTGGCATCCTCGGGCAGATTGATCACCGTCGCCGCTGCGCCGACGGAGTCGGCAAATGCCATCAGCGCGCCACCGTGAACGATCTGGTTCAGCGTGCACAGCTCCGGCCTGACCAGCATCCGCGCCACCACGCGGTCCCTGTCCGCTTCGATGAACGTGACGCCCTTCAGCTCCGCAAATGGCAGCTTCATCGCCTGCAGTTTCTCGAGCGGCGTCATCGATGGCCCTCCTCTCGTCCAGTCATTTTCGCGGATCAAGCATGACCGGTGGCGGGAGGCTCGGCAATGACCTCCGGGATCATTGCCCACCCCGACCTTAGGCCTTTTCCAGCCCGCACCATTCAGCAACGAACAAGGCGATCGTCTTGGTCGATTTGCGCAGCGACTCCAGGTCGACGTACTCGTTGAAGCCATGCGCCGCAGCGCCGTCGGCGCCGAAACAAAGGCTCGGGATGCCGTAGTTCAATCCATAGAAGCGCGTGTCGGTGAGGGCGGTGAAGACGAGATCCTCGACCGCGCCGCCGTAGACGGCGCCGAAGGCCTTGCCGAACGCAGCTTCCGGCTCGGCTGAATCCTTCAGCTCGTAGCCCTCCGACAGAAAGCCCGACCATTCCACCTCGGGCGGGTTGTTGGACAGGAAACGATGATCGTGCGACGCAGACGACACGCAGGCCAGTATCTCCTTCTGGCAATCGGCGACCGACCAGCCCGGCAGCACCGCGATGCGGCAATCAACGTTGCACCATGCCGGCACGCTGGACGCCCAATCGCCGCCCTTGATGATCCCCGGATTGAAATTGATGGGATGGGCGAGCGCCTTGAAATGGCGATCGCCCCTGGCACGCTCGTTCCACTCGATTTCGAGCTTCTGCAGGGCCTCGATCAGGTGATAGGCCGCCGTGATCGCGTTCGAGCCCGCGCCTGCGGTCGCGACATGCACGGGGAAGCCGCGCACCTTCAGGCGAAACCAGATCACGCCGACCTGCGAACGCACCATGTGGCCCGAAGTCGGCTCCGGGATGAAACAGCAGTCGGCGCGATAGCCGCGTTGCAGGGTCGAGAGCGCGCCGACGCCGGTACTTTCTTCCTCGATCACCGATTGAAAATGGA
>NZ_JAFAVV010000424.1 GCF_019242285.1 Bradyrhizobium sp. | reverse complement strand
CGTAACAACGCGGGAGGCGGAAGATCGTTCGTCCCGGATCTCCTGTTGGTGGCGTACCCCTGCCATATTCTCGCTTGTCATCAGCCGCGAAAGCGGGTGATCCAGTCTTCCAGAGACATCAATGATGGAATCGGCCGGTCGCTGGGTCGTCCGGTCCCGCCGACGCCAAAGGCTTCGGCCGGCTCGCAAGCCGGGCGACGACAGCGGAGTAAATCATTGTGTTGTGAAGTGAGTGGGGTGGGCCGAGGCTCCACAACTAACTGTTCCCCGCTGCCGCCGAGGTGACGCGCCAGACCGTGTTGCCGACGTCGTCGGCGATCAGCAGCGCGCCGGTCTTGTCGATCGCGACGCCGACGGGACGGCCGCGAGCCTGGTTGTCGTCGTTGAGAAAGCCGGTCACGACATCCTGCGGCATGCCGCTCGGCTTGCCGTTGCTGAACGGCACATAGACGACCTTGTAGCCGTTGAGAATGTCGCGATTCCAGCTGCCGTGCTCGCCGACGAAGGCGCCGCCGCGATAGGCGTTCGGCAGGCCGCTGCCGGTGTTGAAGACGAGCCCGAGCGGCGCGACATGCGAGCTCAGCGCGTAATCGGGCGGAATCGCCTTGGCGACCAGGTCCGGCCGCTGCGGCTCGACGCGGGGATCGACGTGCTGGCCATAATAGCTGTAGGGCCAGCCGTAGAACGCGCCGTCCTTCACCGAGGTCATATAGTCGGGCACGAGGTCGGGGCCGAGCTCGTCGCGCTCGTTGACCACGGTCCACAGCGCGCCGCTCTGCGGCTCGAAGGTCAGTCCGTTCGGATTGCGCAGGCCCGAAGCGAAGATGCGGAAGCGTCCGGTCGCACGGTCGACCTCGAGAATGTCGGCGCGGTTGTGCTCCGCCTCCATGCCGTTCTCGGTGATGTTGCTGTTGGAGCCGACCCCGGCATAGAGCAGCGAGCCGTCCGGGCTCGCCACGAGGCTCTTGGTCCAGTGATGATCGATCGGGCCGCCTGGCAGCTCCGTCAGCGTGGTGCCCGCACCGGCGATCTTGGTGTCGCCGTTATTGTAGGGGTAGCGGACGATGGCATCGGTGTTGGCCACGTAGAGATCGTTGCCAACCAGCGCGACGCCGAACGGCGAGTTGAGATGATCGAGGAACACGCTCTGCTGGTCCGGCACGCCGCTGCCCTTGCTATCATGCAGCAATGTGATGCGGTTGCTCGGCCCGGTGTCGCCGCCCGAGGTGGCCCAGGATTCGACATAGCCCGTCACGATCTCTTTCGGCCGTTTGATGGCTGCCGATTCCGGCGCCTTGGACTCCACCACCAGCACGTCGCCATTCGGCAACACGTAGAGCGAGCGCGGATGCTGCAAGCCGGTGGCGAGCGCCTGAATCTTCAAGCCGGGCGCGACCGTCGGTGTCTCGCCCTGCTTCCAGCCGACCACACGCGCGATGTGAATCGGGGGAAACAGATATTGCTGCTGCGGTGGGAGATTGGGGTTCGCACCGAACTGAGCCTTCGGATCGCCGCTGCCGTCGTTACAGCCGGCAAGGCTCAGCAGCGCGCCGGACAGCAGAACGAAGCCGGCAAGCCGTGGCGCGAACGCGCAATTCCATGAACGTCTCATCGCCTCACTCCGATTTTGGCCACGCCGACACCATGGCGATAGACCAGACTCCAGCCGAGCCAGCCGGTGATCGGCAGGATCAGGACCGTGAGCACCGACAGGACCAGCCCTGTGGGCACCACCGAAGTCCAGGCATCGCGGGTGTGAATGAGAGTGTTGAAGAACGCGAGCACGAGGACCGTGAGATTGCCGATCAGATGCGGCCATGCCGGTGTCTGCGCCCGGATCAGGCGATTGCTGAGAAAATCGACGAGGCCTGCGATCGCCGCGAGCACGCCGACGATGAATCCGACCAGCAGGAGCCAGACCGAGAAATCCGCCCACATCATCTCGGCCGAGAAATAGTAGGTAATGTCCGTCAGCAGCGCACCGATGAAGCACGCGATTGGAACCGGCACCAGCATGGGATGAATGGGATGTCGTGCGATCTGGGCCGTGGGTTGCAAGGCAACCTCACGTCCAAGCAAGGTCTCGTCGTGAGCTACGTTAACCAAAGGCCGCCTCCTTCAGCGTGCGTCAGGGTCGGTCGATCGGCCAACCGCGCTCCGGGACCAATGTTCCTAGCTTCGCGCAGGTTCGATGTGAGGCGATGCGCGTCACATCGGCGTGAAGCCAATGCCGAGAACATGCCGACCAGGAACATCCTGCGTCACGGCCAGTTGATCGGCCGTTGATTCGAGAAGGAGGACCTGATGAAGAGCTTGCAACTGATCGCGGCGACGGCGCTGATCACCGCCACGATGGCTGCGCCCGCCATGGCGCGGAACTACTGCGACACGCATCGCTGCTATCACCGCGGACCGGTCGGCGCGGCTGCCGATGTCGCGGGAGGCGCGGTGGGCGCCGCGGCCGGCATCGCGGGTGCGGCCATCGGAACCGCCGGGGCGATCGCGACCGCGCCGTTCCGCGATCCCCACTACAACAACTCCTACGCCTATTATCCGAATCAGGGCTTCGCCTGTCAGCCCGGGACCTGGTTCCGAGGCGAGGACGGCCGGATGCATCCCTGCCAGTAGGCGTGGCCTCGGTTGCGTAGAGTTGGAAGAGAGGGGGCGGCCGAGCGGCCGCCTCTTCGTTTCCGCAGGTCCATTTGATGGAGCACCTTGTCATGGGCGATCGCAGAGACATCCAGAACGGCGTCAACGATCCCGTCAGCGGCGTCGACGTCAAGCACCATGTCAACGACAACCGCACCCCGCACGAGCGGGAGCAGTGGGCGGCGGACGTCCGCGCCGATCCATCGGCTGATCCGGCCGAGCCGTTCCTGCCCGAGGCGCTGCGGCGCGCGCCGACACCGCCGCTGAACAAGCGGAGCGGACGAAACCCGACGAAATAGGTCGGCCCTACTCCGCCGCCTCGTCGTGCCCCGGCTTGCCGACGAAGCCCGCGACGTCGCCGAAGCGTTCGACCATGACGGCATCGAGGTCCTTGGACCGGTGGGTGACGCAGGCCCCCGAGCGCACCGCGTAGCGGTCCTGCTGCTTGAGATGCGGCGGCGCCTGGCCCTTCTCGAGCGCCCGCGCGGCGTCCATCACCGTTTTCCGGAAATGCAGGATGCCGAGATCGGTGGGCCCGAGATGCTCGCGGGTGCGATCGGCGATCGGGCCCTGGCTGTCCTGCACCGCGGCGTCCTGCTCGGAAACGCCCTTGATGCCGGTGTAGCTCCTGGTCTTCTGCAATTTGCGATCGATCAGGTAGTCGTTGCCCCTGTGGCGCAGCGGCACGTAGTTGTCATCGACCTCGGCGATCACGCCGTTGCCGCGGTCGAAGGCGTCGCGCTCGGCTTGGGTGAGCGGCCGCTCCGGATTCCACGCATAGGTGTAGATCCAGCAATTGGTGTCGGTGACAGGGACGAAGCTCTGGCCGAAGATGTTCTCGCCGGGCATCGCGCTCGGCGCGTAGGCATGCACCGGCATCAGGAACTGGGCGATGCGCCAGTAGATGTTCTCGCCGTCCGTGAGCCGGCCGCCGGCGACCGTCAGCCCCGCCGCATGCGGCAGCACCTTGATCACCGGCCGCGGATCCTCCGCGATCCAGCGCATGTGGTCGGTGCTCATGCGCACGATCGGGTTGATGAAGTGTTTCTTGATGTCGAGGTTTTCGTCCTCCGCCTTGTCGAAAGCGAGATGAGCGAAGGTGAAATGCGCGGTGTCGATCGAGCCTTCCAGCGCCTGCACCCAGTTGCAGTCCTGCCATTTCTTGGAGACATAGCGGTGCGAGGCCGGCAGCAGCGCCATCTCGAGGTCCGGCAATTCCGGCAGCGCGCCCGCCGGGCCCATATAGGCCCAGATCATGTCGCCCCATTCGCGCACCGGATAGGCCTTGATGCGGATCAGGTCCTTGGCGTTGAGGTCGGGATAGGAGGTCGGCATGTCGACGCAGCGGCCCTCGGTGTCGAACTTCCAACCGTGATAGACGCAGCGGATGCCGCATTCCTCGTTGCGGCCGAGCCAGAGATTGGCGCCGCGATGCGGGCAATACTGGTCGATGACGCCGACCACGCCGCGGGAGTCGCGGAAGGCGAGCAGTTCCTCGCCCATCACCACGATCTTTTTCGGCTCGCCGTCCGGCTCCGGCAGCTCCTCCGACAACAGCACCGGCAGCCAGAAACAGCGCAACAGCTCGCCCATCGGCGTGCCGGGCCCGCTCTCGGTCAGGAAGCGGTTGTCCTCCGCGCGCAGCATTGCGATCCTCCGCAAGTGATTGCCTTTGCGCCGAGCTTGGCGCAGGCGGGAGGGCGCGTCAACGCGATCGTCAGGTCACGGCTTGACGTAGGTCCAGCCCTGCTCCTCCAGCTCCATGATGTGCACGACGCCGGACTTCACCACCTCCGCCTGCGGAACGATCGGGATGTCCTTGCTCTCGACCTTGTGCATGTTCTCCTGGGTGTTGCCGCAGGCCTTGAAGGAGATCTCCGGGTTGCTCAGCGCCATGGTCTCGATCCGCGCCTTCACCGGCGAGGTGTCCTCGCGCAGCATGTGCAAGCCGGGCCCGAAGGCGACGACCTCGACCTTCACCGGCTCGCCGGTCTCCTGATAATACTGGGCAACGTTGTTCGCGTTGTTGAGCGCGAGATTCATCGCCGCGGGATCGCTGCTGTTCACCTGCAGGATCAGACGGTGCTCCCTCTTCGCCGCGGGGGCCTCGCTCTTCTCCGGAGCCGCGAGCGCCAGCGCCGGCCGCGGCGCCGGTGCGGCCGCGGCAGGGCTGGCAGCAACATGTCCGCGGGCGGAAGCATGATGCCGCGCCCGTGCCGCTGCGGCATCGGTCGTGACCAGCAGCGCGATGGCTCCGATCATGGCGGCCCTCGCGACGGGCATAAGTTCACTCATTCATTCACTCCTGCAACAAGACACATTCGATACTCGATCACCGCTCGTTCGGCTTGGCGATGGCGTGCGGCCATCGGCAGGTCGGGCCGATCCTGGCGCGCAGCGCGTCCAGCCCATCGAGCGGGAAAACGCCGTCCAGCTCGCTCCCCGACAGAGGGAGAAGACGCACGACGAGCCTGCCCTCGCCGGGTAGCGACTGCAGCAGCGCCGCCACGTCGCCCTTGAACGCGACGCCGTCCCCGACCGCCGGCGCAGCGCCCGGGAGCTGCACCGACCGGCCGTCATTGGCGCGATAGGAAATGAAGTAGCTGTCGCCGCGACCGGTAATCGCCGCTCCGGTCAGGATCAGCTCCGTGTGCCCTCCACGGCAGCGAATCGACAGCCGCATCGAAGAGCCGTCGGTCGCGATCAGCGATGAGGTCGTGGCGGTGGCGATCGGCGAATAGTCGACGGGCGACGTCGTCTCGCTCACGATCCAGCTATCGCCCGCCACCACGAGCTTCGGCGGCTGCGCACCGACGCGAGGCGGCTCGTCAGGACATTCCGACCGGCTCGTGGGCGTCACCAGCGAACAGGCACGAAACCGCGCGCCCGGATCGTCGGCGGCGACCGCTGACGACGTCCCGCCAGCGATGACGGACGCAACGAGCAACGCGACGGTCATGCCTTTCATTGCGACGCCTGGTTGCCGTGCGGATGGTTGTCGAGCCAGGCCTGCGCCGCGGGAAAGCGCACGAGACCCGGCACCGACGCGGCGAGATTGATCGATTTCCACTTCGAATCGAAGCCGGACCCCTGCAACTTGTCGATCCGCGAGAACAGATGATCGACGAACCGCGCGACGCGGTCGTAGCGGTTCGACGTCGCGGGCCAGTTGAACGCGACCAGTGCGGTCGGCACCGCGATCGTCTCCACGCGCTCGCCCTGCTTGATCAGGGTAGGATAGTCGGCGTTGTCGAGCGTCGTCGGAAGGTAGTAGTCCGCGAGCTTGCCATTGTAGGGCACGGGCAGGAACTTGAACCCTTCATCGAATTTCCCGCGCACGAAGGCATCGACCGGCTTGGAGGTGACGAACACCACCGCCGCCATTCCGCCCTCGCCCTTGCGCATCTGCTCCAGCGCGACCTGGTGCGGGATGAACGTCTTCTCGACGTCGAGCCCGAGGCGGCTGAAGATCAGCGGCCCCGAATAGGCGGCCGCGGTGCCGAGCGTGTTGAAATTCACCTTCTTGCCGGCGAGATCGCTGAGGCTCCGAATTTCCGGCCGGACAAAGACGTGCAGCTCGGACGGGAACAGGTTGAGCACAAAGGTGACCTTGCGCTGGATGTCCGGCACCACGCTCTTGTATTCGTCCAGCGAGTCCGAATTGATGATCGCGGTATCGACGCCGCGCAGATAGAGCAGCGAGTTGACGTTCTCCGTCGGCCCTCGCGTCACGATCGGCAGCACATGCAGATTGTCGCCGTCATCGACGACGCGGGCCATCTCCGCGGCGAGCCGGATCGGCGCGCCTTCCAACAGGCCGCCGGCGAGGCCGACGGTCCAGGCGTTCATGACCTCCTTGGGCTTGGCGCTCGCATCCTGCGACGGCGGGTGCGGCCGATGCAGCCGAACGCTCGGGGTGTGAGCATCCCCGACCTGCGCAGCCAGCAGGGCGGGTGGAACGGCAAGGAGCAGCGCAGCCGAGGCTGCGAGCGCGAGCAGCGGGCCCGATCCGACACGTATCTTCATCGACCAACTCCTACACACAACGTACCAACAAGGTGGTGGCAGCGCGCTGCGACGGTGCACGTGCCTCCTCGAGAGCCGAAGGTTTTGATTCATCCTTGGGTAGAAACCCGCGCCTTCGTTCGCACCGATACGCGTCGCAATTGGGGCAGAATGAACGACCCGTAATCTTTCGGAGGTCAAGTTGTGCATCATTTCGTGCACAACCAAGAGAAGTTGCTGCAACGATATCTTTCGCGCCGTGCGCGAGCGCAGCCATGTCCCGCCGCAAGGGACAATAGTGATCAGCGAATCGGGGGAACAGAACTGCGCGGGGACGATCGCGTGCGTCTCACACCGGCCGCTCGCCCTTCACGGTGACGCGGGTGCCGGAGCGGGTGTGCGGCCAGTAATCCCACATCGCGCGGTGCTGGGTGCAGCGGTTGTCCCAGAACGCGATCGCGTTCTCGCTCCAGCGGAAGCGGCATTGGAACAGCGGGTTCTCCGCATGCTGGTAGAGATAGGCGAGGATCGCGTCGCTCTCGTCTCTGGGGACACCGATGATGAAGCGGGTGAAGCCGCGGTTGACGTAGAGCGCCTTCCTGCCCGTGACCGGATGGGTGCGCACCACCGGATGTTCCGCGCGCGGATAGCTCGGCTTGTCGGCGACGCCGTAATTGGCGTAGAGCCCGCGAAAGGTCTGCTCGCCGTCATGCCGCGCGGTGAGCCCGTCGAGATAGAGCTTCATCCGCTCCGACAGCGCGTCATAGGCCGCGTACATGCTGGCGAACAGGGTATCGCCGCCGCGCGGCGGGCACTGGCGGATATGGAGGATCGAGCCCATCGGCGGCTCGAGGTCGCAGGACACGTCGGAATGCCAGCCCTCGCCATTGGCGCGTGGTGAATCCTTGTCGGCATGGATCTTCATCAGCGCAGGATCGTCGCCGTCATGCGGCGCGGCGGGATGGATGTGCAACTCGCCGAAGCTGCGGCCGAAGGCGAGGTGCTGCTCCGGCGTGAGGTGCTGATCGCGGAAGAAGATCACGAGATTTTCGGCGAGCGCGCGATGAATCTCGTCCATCTGACGGTTGCAGGCGGCCTCCTCCGAGACCAGCCGGCCGATGTCGACCCCGTAAATCTCCGCGCCGATGATCGGAGTGAGCTTCTCGACCGCGATGGTTTCGTAGGGCTCGGAGTCGCCGGCAACATGCTTGTAGCGCGGGCCATGTTTTCCCGACAGCGAGCTCATGGCGAGTTCTCCCGGAATGACGGTTCATCTCACTCCGCCGTCGCCGTCTCGGGCAGCTTGGCGCCGTTGCCATAGCGCTGGTCGATATAGTCGATCACCAGCGCCTTGAAGTCGGCGGCGATGGTGGGACCGCGCAGGGTGCGGAACTTCTTGCCGTCGACGAACACGGGGGCGGCGGGGGCCTCGCCGGTGCCGGGCAGCGAGATGCCGATATTGGCGTGCTTGGATTCGCCGGGGCCGTTGACGATGCAGCCCATGACCGCGACGTTCAGTTCCTCGACGCCGGGATATTTGGTCTTCCAGGCCGGCATCTCATCGCGGATGAAATCCTGGATCGAGCGCGCCAGCTCCTGGAACGTCGTCGAGGTGGTGCGGCCGCAGCCGGGACAGGCCGCAACCAGCGGCACGAAGGTGCGAAAGCCCATGGTCTGCAGCAGTTCCTGCGCGACCTGCACCTCGCGGGTGCGGTCACCGCCGGGCTC